>JBATKL010000348.1:0-2185 GCA_049669385.1 Candidatus Electrothrix sp.
AACGCTGTCGGAAGCAGGTATTCGCTGCCCGAGCCGTTGGATGACATCCTGTACATAGCTGCGGTAGGCTGTTATCTTATCCATGCGCAAATCTCCTCTGTCTGCGGATCAAAAGTTATCAGGGTCAAATTATATTCACTGCATACGCTCTGCACGAACGGACGACGGAAGAATGTCTGGTAAGAAGGAGTTCACTCCCCCTTATCCAAACTACCCCCAACCTCAGTATTCACCTTCAGCGGCACATCCAGTGCCATCACCGATTCCATAGTCTCCTTGACCATAGCCGAAACCGATTCCAGCTCATTCTCGGGTACTTCCAGCACCAGCTCATCATGAATCTGCAAAAGCAGCCGAGCCTGGGCCTGCTGCCCCCGCAACTCCTCATGCACCTTGAGCATAGCCAGCTTGATGATATCTGAAGCTGTCCCCTGAATAGGGGTATTGATCGCCATCCGTTCAGCAAATTGACGGCGGTTACGATTACTCGCATTGATCTCCGGCAGCTGCCTCCGCCTGCCCAACAGGGTAGTGACATAACCATCAACCCGAGCCTGATCCATAACATCATCCATAAATTGTTGAATCCCCGGATAATGGACAAAATAGCGATCAATAAAGGTCTGGGCCTCCTTACGACCGATGCCGAGCTGCTCTGATAATCCGAAGGCGGACATACCGTAAACAATGCCGAAATTAATGCTCTTGGCCACCCGCCGCATCTCGCCATTAATCATGGGCAAGGCCACCTGAAAAATCTCAGCAGCGGTCTGGCTATGGATATCCGCCTCCCCCCTGAAGGCTTCCAGCAAGGCCTTATCCTGACTGTAATGGGCCAAGACCCGCAGGTCAATCTGGGAATAATCCGCAGACAGCAGCAGGCTGCCCGGTTGGGCAATGAAGGTGGAGCGAATCCGGCGGCCTTCTTCGCTACGGATGGGGATATTCTGGAGATTCGGATTACTGGAACTGAGGCGACCGGTTGCTGTGCCCCATTGATTAAAGGAAGAATGAACCCGCCCGGTAACGGAGCTGATATGGGTCTGCAATTTATCCACATAGGTGGATTTCAACTTTGCCAGATTGCGGAACCGAACGATCAAAGCGGGCAATTCGTGCTTATGAGAAAGCTTTTCCAAAACCTTGATATCCGTGGAATAGCCCGTCTTTGTTTTGCGGCCCTTAGGCAGGCCGAGTTCGTCAAAGAGCACCTCGGCTAACTGCTGGGACGAATTGATATTAAAAGCATGTCCGGCAACAGCATAGATTTCCTGCTCCAGCACATCCAGCCGCTCGCCGAACTCCTGGGTCAGGCCTTGCAGGACTGCCTTATCCATCAGGATGCCGGTTTCTTCCATAGCGGCCAGCACCGGGATCAACGGCCCTTCCACCTCAGTAAAAAGCTCCCATAGCTCCTGTTTTTCCAGCTCAACTCGCTGCTCTTCAAAAAGACGTAGACTGCCATAAACATCTTCGCAGCTGTAATCTTTAGCCTTCTCAGGGGGAACCCGACAAAAGGCATCAGCCGCCTTATCACCCTCCACAATCTCGCTAAAGGAGGTGAGTTTCATATCCATCTCCTGGCAGAGATCATCCAGCTTATAGGACCGGCGACCGGGCTCAAGCAGCCAGGCCCCGAGCATAGTGTCGTAGAGCGGACCGGCTAAACGGATGCCGCCGTTCTGGGGTGCTGCCAGGATGGCGTAATCATACTTGAGATTATGGCCGATCTTGGGAAGTGAGGAGTCTGTGAGCAAGGGTCCAAGCAGGTCTACAATATCCTGCAAGGCCAGCTGATCAGGCAGAAGGTTCCCCTCAGTATCCCGATGACCGCAGGGCAAATACCAGGCCTGGTTTGTTTCAGTACAGAGGGATATCCCAACCAGTTCTGCTTCCAGGGGATCAAGGGAGGTGGTTTCTGTATCCACGACCAAATGCCCATGCCCAGTCCCTTGGAGCCGCTCTCCGAGCTGCTCCCCAAGCTGATCGATAAGCCGCTCCAACTCCTGCCGCTGCCGGACCAAAGCAAAACCGTCGGTGCTAACCTTTGCCGCCGGAACATCAGATTTCAACAGGGCGAAGAACTCCAGCTCGGTGAGCAGTTCCCGCAGGGCATCAGGGTCGGATTCGCGCACCAAGTAGGCCTGTACATCCGCCTCAACCTCGGCCTTATCCTGGAGGCGAA
>JBATKL010000349.1:0-9851 GCA_049669385.1 Candidatus Electrothrix sp.
AGCAAGGCCTGTACGTCCAGGAAGTTTTTCAGCTTCAATCCTCGCCCCGACCTTGCTTCGTTGACAGAGATGCGAGAGATCCGTGGCTAATCCATCGGATAAATCCATCATGGCGTGGACACAACCTGTTTGAGCAAGGGCCCTGGCGAGATCCACCCGCGCCTCAGGATCAAGATGGGCCTTGATGCAGGGTGCTAATTCTGAAGGGTACTCTTTTTTTCCGACGATCTCTCCTGATCTGAAGCAATCAAGGCCAGCAGCAGCATATCCCAACGAGCCGGAAACCCAGATGGTATCCCCAGGACACGCTGCATGACGATACAGAACCCGGTCCTTCTCCGTCTCACCGATAAGGGTCAGGGTCAGGGTTACCTTTTCCGGGCTGCACACCGTGTCCCCGCCGATCAGCAGGCAACCGTATTGATGGCAGGCATCATTGATGCCCCTGCTCAACTCTGTTGCCCACTCCGGCGCAAAATCAGCTGGCAAGCCAAGAGAAAGTAGGGCAAAAACCGGTCGCCCACCCATTGCGGCGATATCGCTCACATTCACAGAAACAGCCTTGCGTCCCAACAGGTACGGGGGATGCCAAGAGCAATCAAAATGAACCGATTCGACAAGGGTGTCCATCGTCAACAACCAGACATGCTGCTGATCCTTTTCCACGACAGCGCAATCATCGCCGATCCCCTGCACCAATCCTTCGCCTTTATCACAGGCAAGATTTCGGATTTGCTCAATGAGATCTCGTTCCGTCATAACTGGTTTCATCATAACCGCTCTTGCCATCCGCTATAATTGCTGTCCAGATAGCTGTCAAGCAGGGCACGGGTTTCCTTGCCGTCCCCGCATTTTAAAATCTGCTTGGCCAAACCGGTCAACTGACCCGAGGTAGAGTGACGGAGCAGGCGTTTGGCATGCGGAATGGCCGAAGGACGCATAGAAAGTTCATCAAGGCCTAGCCCTAACAGAACCGGTGCCATCAACACGTCTCCTGCCATCTCTCCGCAAAGAGCCACCTCAATCCCCTGGGCATGGCCTGCCTCCACTGTTCGGCGGATCACCCGCAGGATAGCCGGATGAAGCGGATCATACATATGGGCCACATATTCGTTGCCCCGGTCAATAGCCAGGGAATACTGGATAAGGTCATTGGTACCGATACTAAAAAAATCAACCTCTGCTGCCAGGGCATCAGCCATTGTGACGGCACTGGGCACCTCAATCATAATCCCGATTTCAATATCCGGATCAAAAGGGACACCCTCATTGGTCAAATCCATCATGACCTGACCTATAATTTTCTGGACCTGTTTTAATTCACTGAGCAGGCTGATCAACGGGAGGAGAATGCGGAGTCGACCAAAGGCGGAGGCACGCAGCAAAGCCCTCAGCTGAGTAATAAACAGCGGCTTCTCCCGCAAGGAGAGACGAATAGAACGCAGACCAAGAGCTGGATTGCGTTCATTCAACGTTTTGAATCTATTGCCAGGCAGCTGACTTGCAAGCTTATCACCGCCAGCATCCAAGGTCCGGATAGTGACCGGTTGCGGATCCATGGCTATCACCAAATCTTGATACACGCTGAACAGGGTTTCTTCGTCCGGCAGCTGCTTTTGTTGAAAATAACCGAACTCGGAGCGAAACAGGCCGATACCGTCTGCCCCGTAATAGATCACCCCTTCTATTTCGTCTGGAATCTCTATATTAGCGGATAGACGCACCCGCAACCCGTCAAGGGTTTCCGAGGACAGATGGATATACCAGCGCAGTTCATCGGAAAAGGCTTGATGTTGACGGTCATACTCCTGATACAACTTCTGCTGATCCATGGTCGGGGCAAGACAAACCCGCCCGTCATAGCCATCGAGAATAATCGTATCACCGGTACGACAGCGTTCGGTAATATTTTCCACCCCCACCACAGCAGGCAGGCCCAATGATCTGGCAACAATGGCTGAATGCGAGGTTGCCCCGCCTTTTTCGGTCAGAAAACCCAGTACCTTCTCGGATTGCATCCGGATAGTATCAGCCGGAGTAAAATCCTCACTCACCACGATAACCGGTTCTGCAAAGCCAGTGGGAAATTGCTGCCCGTGCTCCGAAAGCTGCTCCAGCAGGAGACTCACCACATATTCGACATCAGCAAAACGCTCCCTGATATACTCATCTGCAATATGATCAAATTTCTTTCTGACCAGGTAAAGTGCACGGGAAAGGGCCCATTCCGCATTGATCTGTTTCTGCTCAATCAGGCTGGCGGTCTGGTCCAGGATCATCCTGTCCCGGAGCATTCGGATATGGGCGTCCATGATAATGAGGGTATCGGACAGATCGCCCTCGAATTTACTGCGCAGATCCTTCAGTTCCTGTTCCGCCTGGTCAACAGCCTCCTGGAAACGGACCTGTTCTGCTTGAATCGCGTCCTTCTCCAGCCGATAACGAACAAGATCATCAGAACGGGGCCTGAGAACCACGACTCGCCCCACCACGATACCCGGCGAGCCACTGATACCATACAGGGTTTCCGGTTCACGGTCTGCCTCCTTTACCCCCTCCTTTTCCTCTGTTACCATTACTCTTTCAGAGCCTCCGGCTGCATCTGCATCCGGGCAGGAATGTTTTGATGAGGTTCGGGCTCTGACGGTTCAGGGTCTGACGATTCAGGCTCTGACAGAACCAGCTCCACAGCAGCAACGACCTGCTCTGCATCAGGCCCCTGGGCTGTGAACTGGACCAGGCTCCCTTGCACCAGAGCAAGACTAAGCAATTCGAGAATAGAGGTGCAGTCAACAGGCTGCCCTTGATGTATCATCCGCACAGTTGCCTCATGCTCGTCAATCACCGTGATCAAACGCTCAGCAACTCGGCAATGCACACCGTTGGGATTGGTGACCGTGCTTTCCCAGGAAACAGTCTTCATTCAAACCTCTTCATTCAAACCTCTTCATGCAACTTTCCTGGATTTATTTAATCAGGCGAAGTCCGCCTTTTTTTTCTGTCCCAGCCTTGATTTCCGACAAAGGGAGCACACCTGCCTTTTTCCCTTCTGTCTCAAAATGAACGGCTTGAACAAAGCGGCCCTTCCCGCCCATCGTAAAGGTTTCCTGCCCAGTAAACTGCGCCGTTCGTAAGGTCCAGACCAGGGGTTGAGGTGGAACCGAGAGCAGTTGCATATGTACTTCCCACCACTCATCCTTACGGGTATAATCAGGCTCAATCCCGGTTATCAAGGCATAGCCTGCTCCTTCAGTTTCCTCAACCACAACGAGGACAATATCACCGACATCCGTCGTCTTTTTAAAGGGGACGAGTTTCTTTAATTCCTTAAGTATTTTTTCCATGTATTTTTTTTAATTAATGGGGAGTATTTTTTCCTGCACAACAAGGCAAGAGGTTCATCTAAATTTTTTCTGAATGGCGTGAAGAATATCAGTTATCTCGAAAAAGGCGTCAACCAGCTCTGGATCAAAATATTCACCGGATTCTTTCCGAATCTCGTTATAGATCTTTTCATTGTCCCAAGGGGCCTTATAACAACGCTTCGAAGAAAGGGCATCAAAGACATCAGCTAAGGAGACTATCCGCGCAGCAAAGGGGATCTCCTTACCGGCCAGCGGCCTTCGAATCCACTCTGAATCGCCTTCTGAATCGCTCTGTACCAAGCGACCGGGATAGCCCTCGCCGTTCCATCGCTCATGGTGATAGAGAACAATATCATGGGTCATCCGGTCAAGCACTGAGGAGATATTGGTAAACAGAGCAGCACCGGAAACCGTATGATCTTTAATCAGTTCAAACTCTTCCGAATTCAGAGGACCTGGTTTTTTAAGAATCGCATCTGGGATACCAACCTTTCCTGCATCATGCAGCAGTGCGGCCCGGCTCAAGAGATCGCAATACTTGGTAATTTCGACCTGCGGCACCTTCTTTTTTTCAGCCCAACGTTTATAGATTTCAACACTGTAGGCACTGACTCGTTGAACATGAGCACCGGTTTCTTCCGGATCATGCAATTCCGCCATTTTCACCATACGCAGAATCAATTCATGGTTCAGCATACTCCGCTCGATAATAGCAGCGGCATTATTACTGAAGACACGGACCCACATCATGCTCTGTTCAGAAAACGTTGTCACTTGCCCTTGCTCGTCCTGGGCATTGATAAGCTGTATAACACCGACCAAGCCTTGGTTGTCCAAGGAAATAAGAGGGACTGTCAGGATAGAGGTGGTATGGTAACAACTGCTTCTGTCAAATGAGTTGTTAAATCTATAGGGCACATCCGAGGAAATATTATACGCGTCATCAATAACCACGATTTTCTTGGTCAGAGCGGAAAACCCGACAATGGAGTCCTCGCTTATGGGGATGCTTACGTTTCTATATCGGGCTGCTCCAGCACCTTTTTCACCGAAGAGGGTATCATTTTGCACATGACGGAACTCCAGCTTTTCCCCCTTAACAAGAAAGATGGACCCAGCATCGGCATGCGTCAAACTCCGCGCTTCGGACAGCGTCGAATCCAAGATCGTATTGACATCCTGGAGACGGTTCAGGGCGCTGATCTTATTAAGAATTGAAGCCAATATAGCATCATTCGACTGCCGACCGCTCATGTTGTTTTTTCAGTACATCATGTCGATGTCAACAGTGCAAAGAATGCCCCGTACTGCATCCTGTTGCGTCTGCTTTACCGGTACGATTTTTTTAGAGGATAGTCCATTTCCTGTGCATTTCCTGCGAATGCGACAGAAAACCGCAAAAGAGAGAGAGAATGCATACAGTGAAATATACTGTTACGCGATAGGGTATAGTTTTATTAAGGTTTTTTCAACAACAAAATACCCTGAGAAAGAGGTGAAAGATACAACCGCTCACAGTAATTGCACTCAAGTTCAGGAAGATACGATAAGGGACAGGGCTAGATCATTGCACCGACGATAAAATTAATTATCGGCATTATCAGCTTATTAATAATCCCCATATAAAAGAGGACCAACAGAATAATAAAACCATAGGGCTCCAATCGGGCATAACCAGCAGCCTGAGCTGGCGGGAGAAGCCCCATCAAAATCTTTGAACCATCCAAGGGTGGAATAGGGAGAAAGTTAAAAACGGCCAGCATAACATTAATCCATACTGATGCCGCAATCATCTCAAACATGGGACTGAATAGGTTGAACATAAACTGCGACGAAAGAGGAAGTGCGGCAAGTACTTTGAGCAGGATAACACTGATAATCGCCAGAAACAGGTTGGCAACAGGACCGGCCAGAGCGGTGATCAACATCCCTTTCGGTGGGTCCTGAAAAAAGCGGGGATTAACCGGAACAGGCTTTGCCCAGCCTATCTTCATAATAAAAAAAGCAAGCACGCCGAGCGGATCAAGATGCTTGAGTGGATTCATAGTCAACCGACCTGCATCTTTCGCGGTGGGATCCCCCAGCTTCCAGGCTGTATAGCCGTGGGCCAGCTCATGAAAGGTCAGCGCGAAAAGAAAAGGAGGAGCCATAATAATGAGCTGTCGAATAGTGTCGTTCAGATCCATAGGTATTTTTTCAAAAATCGGGAGCAGGTTAGGTGGAAAGTGGACAAGCGAATACGTAGAGTTACAAACTCAGGGCGTCCACAGGGAATTTCTGCTGAATCAGAACGATGGCCTCTTCTTTATTGGAGATCTCACCATTTAATTGAGCACCCAAGGTATGATTTATTATAATGCGGAACAAGGTCCCAGGGGTATATCCCAGCGCTACCAAATCCTGCCCGCTGAGGAGAGGCTGAACAGCACGCAGATGGGTCACATAATGCGAGACCTGTTGACGGATATGCTTTTTTCGGGCAATGCTCATCAGATAGAGAAGTCCCTCATTATCCAGAGGATCAAGCAGCCAGTAGATCTCGGCATGCTGCATGACCGGTCGTCGCAACATATGCTGAGCAAGATGATCTGCCTTGCGCTTCTGTCGCAATAACTGCCTGCGGTGCTTGGGTAGCAACTCAAAACGATGACAAAAATTGCGCAATTCCTGTTCACGGGAACACCCGAACACCGCCAGCAGACAAACCATCCAGGTGTCACACCTGGCTGCCTGCTCGCCGACATCCTCTAAAAAGAGGAGTTTAAACCAGGAGATGACCTTTTCCGCCTGGGTGAGAATATGAACAAAACGGCGGTCTATCTTCAGGTTGGGCCGTAAATCAGGCCAGAGTACAGGAAAAAGATGCAAGGAATCCAGCCTGCGCAGAGAGGCTAGAGGATGATCTTCCGAGAGGATCAGCTTTAATTCGCTGAAAAAACGAGGTCCGGAAAACTTCTCATACATATGCATATGAACAGCGTTCCGCATCAACTTTTCCGTATGCCTGGTGATAGTAAAGTCAAGACGCTGCTCAAAACGAACAGCCCGGAAAATACGGGTGGGATCTTCTACAAAACTAAGATTATGCAGGACTCTTATGCGCCGTTCCTTAAGATCATTCTGCGAGTTGAAAAAATCCACCAAGGTGCCAAAGTGTTCAGGATTCAGATGAATCGCCAGGGCATTGATGGTAAAATCGCGGCGAAAAAGATCCTGCTTCAACGAGCTATGCTCGACCGTGGGCAGAGCAGCAGGAAAGGCATAGTATTCCAGCCGTGCTGTTGCCACATCAAGCCGCATGCCGTCAGCTAGAATAACAGTGGCTGTGGCAAATTTCTCATGGGTGCGGACTGTGGCCTGTTTCCTGGTAGCCAGCTCCTTGGCAAACAGAATCCCGTCCCCTTCCACCACAATATCGATATCCAGGTTTTTGGTCTGCAAAAGCAGATCCCGAGCAAAACCGCCGACTGCATAAGCCTGCATACAAAGGTCTTCAGCAATTTCACCGATTTCCCGCAGCAGAAGAATAATATCTCGATGCAGGGTATCCCGCATAAGGGAGTTGATATTACGGGTTCGCTCTGAGGACGGATGTTCGTCCTCATGAAACAGGTTACGGGGAAGATGAGCCGGATCATTGACCAGCAGATTGAGCAGGTCTGTACGGGTGATAACCCCGCAAATAACGGCGCAGGTACCCTGCTCGCTCTTTTCCTCCTGTGCATTTTTCGGGATATTCTCCCGAACATTCTCTCGGATATTCTCTCGGACATTCTCTCGGACAATGGGAATCAGGCGCTGCCGATTTTCTATGATCAGTTCCTGGATATCGGCCTGGGTTGCGCTTTCCGGCAGCACCGCAAGATCCGTGGTCATATATTCACTAACCGGCATGTCACCGAGTTTATGAGCAATGGCCTTGGTGATATCCCGTCGGGAAATAACCCCCAGCAACCCTGTCGGGTTCTTTCGATCAGCATTTTCACGAACCACAGGCAGCACATTAATATTATAACGGGCCATGAGGTCGTTCGCCTGCTTATGGGTGATATCCGGCGTGGCTGTTATGACCGGAGAGGACATCAGCTCTCCGGCCATAGCCCGGGGCTTCACTCGGCGATGCAAGAGGCAGAGCAACTCCTCTTCAGCCTCGAACAGGGTTTTATCCTGAATGGTGGCCGAGGCCGCCGCAGCATGCCCGCCCCCTCCCATTTCACGGGCTATAATCCCGGCATTGACCTCAGGAATTCTGCTGCGACAGATAAGATAGATTCGTTCCCCCATGCAAACCAGAGAGAAAACAGCATCCAGATTTTCCATCACCATCATCCTGCGAACCAGCACAGCGAAATCATCAACATAGGCAGGTAAGGTCAGCCTGCTCACGGTTATCTGAATGGAGTGGACCGTATAGGTCATCGAGTTTTCCAGCAGGAGACTGAGGAGAGGGATTTGTTCAGCAGAGAGATCTCTGGTAATAAACTGATTGACAATATCAAGATCAGCCCCCTGTTCCAGCAGCCAAGCAGCTGCCTGTAAATCAGCTGGGGTGGTGGTGGCATAGAGAAAGGACCCGGTATCCTCATGCAGACCGAGACTGAGCAGGGTGGCCTCATCTGGAAAGAGGGTCATTTCCTGTTCCCGCAGCAGAGCAACAAAAAGAGCCGTGGTCGATCCAATCGCCTGGATATGCTCCACATCGCCTTGCATGTCACCGGGGGCATCAGGGTGATGATCGTAGAGGTGGATTTCAATACCCGGATTCTGAAGACATTGCTCCAACGGTCCCAAACGATTGGCTTGGCGGGTATCGACAACAATGAGGCGAGTTACGGACGCCAGATCAACATGCTTGATCTTCTTAAAGCCATACAGATTACGAATATCCTGGGAAAGAAAATCACGTAAGGGTCGCTCCGTAGAGCCGGAAAAGACCAAGGTCGCCTTGGGATACAGCTTCTTGGCTGCCACCATAGAGGCAAGTCCGTCAAAATCGGCGTTTATGTGAGTCGTGATGATTTCCATGCCCTCAACTTACCCTATTCTGAGGTGCAGGTACAATGGTTTTCAGGGCGGGGAGGGAGAGCGCGTTTTCTTGAAGCCCACCAACTGCAAGCCGGTGGACGATAAAGGGTTCATCTTCTTTGCAGCCGGAATGAATCCAGCTCTTTCAAATCAACCAATCAATTAATCAACCAAAGGACTTTAAAACCGTTCGGAGCCCTTTGCTCGTTCCCGTCAGACCAAGTTTTTTTCGAATATTCTGGCGGTGAAAAACAACTGTATTCTCAGCAATACTGAGCTGATCGGCAATCTGCTTACTGGTCCTGCCCTCTCGGATGAGTCCTGCCACCTGGTTTTCGGCAGCAGTGAGTTCCGCTCCCGATGCGACAAGCTTGGAGGAAAAATCCGACAGCATCTCGCCAAGACCTGTGGCGAGACTCTCTATACATTCTTTATGCCTGGGCACAGTCAGTGTTTCCCGTAACGTCTGCACCAAAGGAAAAACGCGGTTCAGAATATTTTCCTTCATCTTCACCTCGTATTCCGCTGTCAATTGTTCACGGATTTGCAGCATCGCTGCAAGGGCTTCAGTCCGTTCCACCAACTTCTGCTCCAATTCCCGATACTGGTTGCCGAAGAGCAGATGCCTCCGCACCCGAACCAGGAGTTCTGTCCTGGCGTAAGGTTTGGTCAGATAATCAGCAGCTCCGAGATCAAATGCCTGGGCAATGCTCTCCGTGCCAGCTTGGTCGGCCAACAGAATAACCGGCACATTCCTAAGCTTATCATCATTTTTTAGCAGTTCGCAGAGAAAAATTTCGTCCCGGCCTAAATGAGAGCAACTCATTATAACCAAATTAACTTTTTTAGCCCGTACACAGTCCAGAATATGCTCCCCTGGGATGTCAAAAATAATCCTATATCCCTGCTCAGCCAAAGCCGAAGCATCGGCCTGCATACCTTTCGACGTCTCGCCGACAATCATAATTTTATCCATACACATAATCCACTTACCTTCAGGCTCCTCCTGTTTTAATAAATAAAGAGACTACCAACAAGTTGGTAGCCGACAGTTGCAACCTAACTATATATTTACATTTATCCGTAACTTCAAATTGAAGAAAAGCAGGAATAACTGGAAAGAAAAGTCAATGAAGGATGGAACAACAGCGCGTTGTATCAACAGAGATCTAGCTCGTATTAAAAAAGAGCAAAACCTGTACAAAAGGGAAGTTCAGAAAATGAAAAAGTGAAAGAAAATCCTGCCCTGTGCAGGAGATAAACAAATACAGCAAAAGAAATACAGCAAAAGGATATCAACAGGGCCACGGAGCTTGTCGCCCGATGGAAGGAGGAAGCGGATTATTTGGAAACCGTACTGCGCAGAGACGAAACAGAGCTTCTGAAGTGTGGGTTCCCAAACAGGAGCTTGATAGGAAATCCCCTCTTTTCCCCCGTGGTTTTCCCGTCATTGACTATGCT
>JBATKL010000350.1:0-4078 GCA_049669385.1 Candidatus Electrothrix sp.
CTCGTAGCTCAATCTCAGCTCTGAAATAGCCGTAATACAGTTTTTGAATAACATAGTTGGGAACAGCATAGCGCAGCTGACTGAGCACAGTACCGCTGATGGTGATAAAGCCCATGTACAGGAGCAGGCTGATAAAGTCGTCGCGCTCAAAGGGTTTGTGCATGTCCAGGTCAAGTTTTCCCTTATGCCGCCCGATGATCTCGCCGTTGACCAGCAGTTCCTCAAGGGTCTCGAAATTCCGTTCCCGGTCCCCAATTCCAAAAAGCCGCATGATCTTGCCGTAGTCCGAGGCGATGTTGTTATCCAGCATCTGTTCAGGATAGCGGCAGGTCTCTCGGTCAAAGCTGTCGATAAAATACAGCACCATATCGGGATTAAAGACCTTTTCGTGAGCACGGCTGCTGAATTGATAGCCGTTATACCACTGCGCCAGATCCTCCATCATTTTTTGGGCATTGAGCCCGCAGATGTCGATAAGAGGCCGAATCATATCTTCTGTTTCCTGACCGGTAAACCCCATGATCTTATTGCATTCCTTGGCAAAGGAAAGATTCTTGCCAATGTTAAACCCGCTGGTCATACTGTCCAGGGTAATGGAGGTTACGCCGGTGATCAAAAGACGATCAACGATTCCCCGGCCTGTTGCGGTCTTGATAACTTCATAAAAGGCCCGGACAAACCCACCTTTGCCCACGATTTCGCTGAACAGCTCCAGACTCTCACCGAGAATGGCGTTGGCAAAATGATCGTATTCATCAATGAGCAGGTAGATTTTCTGATGATTGACCAATTCAAAAAAAGCATTGATTCCCGCTGCCGCTGACGGTTGTTTCTCTATTATCTCGCTATATTTTTCAGGATAATCGTAGGTCTTTAAAAAACCGTATAAGGCTGTTTTTACATTGCAGTCAAAGCCCACAGCGACAGTTTTAGCATCGTCGGTGGCTATCCCACTGAAATCAAAGGAGAGGATCTGGTACGTGTTTTTTAACGGGGTAGGATGTTGACCAATGGCAAGACTGCCGAAAAGGGCCTCGAACTCATCCTTGAACAGGATATCGTAATAATAGCGTAGAACAGAGAGAAGCAGGCTCTTGCCGAAGCGGCGGGGGCGGAGCAGGATATTGTAGCTGCCGCTCTGTTCCAGCACCGCAATATACTCTGTTTTATCAACATAGAGAAAACCCTGCGTGATAAGTTTTTTAAAATTGCTTTCTCCGTACGGTATTTTCATACTTTCTCTTTTTCTCTGGTTCCCAAGCTCCGGCTTGGGAACCGTTTCCCCTTGAAGCTCTGCTTCACTTCCGTAAACCCTGGGTGTTACCCTTCGCTCATAAATACAGCCCCGTTGGGGCTCTTGGGGGGAGTTCCCATTTTTCCGTCTGGTGAAACATACTTCGACCCTCCCCGCACCATCCCCCAAAGGGGGTATACATAATCAGCAAAGGGTAACACCCTGGCGTATCGGTTGGTACAGTTTTCGTTGTGGTGCAAAAAGGGCGACCACCGGTCGCCCCTACGTCGTAACCCCGTTCCAAAACCGGTCAAGTCGACACCTGCACCCCTTTTTCACGACCCAAAATCAACACTTTGCAATACGGTTTGCGGGCGATGCCGTTTCGACACCCTGCTGCCACGCTCAAACCCTTAAAAAATCCCGTTTTCTTCAATAATATCAACATGCGGCGCGTTTCACCTCCGTGTTTTCACCTAACTTATTAAATATACGTTATTTTATCCACTTTTCCTCCTTTTTGAATTTCAATGACACGGTCGGGCCGTAGTTATTGATATTACTCAACTTTTTATTTTTAGCCGTTTTGTCCGCTTTTCACCGCCTGCTTTCTCTGGTTCCCAAGCTCCAGCTTGGGAACCCTTTTCCCCTGAAGCTCTGCTTCATTTCCCGAAGCCGAGCTTCAATCTTCAAGATGCCCAAGCAGAGCTTGGGCACCAGTAACCCCCGTTTGTACAAGCAACAAATTTCATCGTACAGCAGGATGAAATCCAGGTCAACGATTACCCGGTTCCGCAAACCGCAACAGCCTCCATCTCCGTACCGTCGGTGAGCAGCACATAGGATTGCAGCTTGGACAACCGTTTGATATCCGCCAAAGCATGATACCCCCTCATCTGCTCAATCTCCTCAACCCGTTTTGCCTCCATCCCCTTTGCCCCATCCTTCTTCTTGCTGAATTTCAGTTCGAAAAGAAACTGATACCGCACCTCAATGGGTTTACGTTCCAGCAGGAGGATATCCGGGTAGCGCTTGTTCACTTCAGGCTCGCTGCGAATGAAATAAACTTCAGACTGATTCAACAGAGTCAGGATCACAGCCTTGATGTGCTTCTCGTCCATGCGCATGAAATCACGGTTGGAAAACAGGGCCAGGACGCTACGAATTTCATCAAGCAAGGGATTGATATTATTATGCAGGGCCAGCTCAGCCACGGCATGTTCAACAGCGCGGCCAGAAACCCCGATTTGGGCACGACGCTTGATCTCTGCTCTGAAATAATCGTAATACAGTTTCTGAATCACATAGTTGGGAATAACGTAACGCAGCTGACTCAACACGGTGCCGCTGATGGTGATAAAGCCCATATACAGGAGCAGGCTGATAAAGTCGTTACGCTCAAAGGGCTTGTGCATATCCAGATCAAGCTTCCCTTTATGCCGCCCGATGATTTCGCCGTTAACAATCAGCTCTTCAAGGGTCTCAAAATTGCGCTCCCGATCGCCGATCCCGAAAAGGCGCATAATCTTCCCGTAGTCCGAGGCGATATTATCGTCCAGCATCTTTTCCGGCCAGCGGCATTCATCCCGATCAAAGCTGTCCAGAAAATAGAGGACCATGTCGGGATTGAATACCTTTTCGTCTGCCCGACTGCTGAAGCGGTAACCGTTATACCAATCGCCAAGAGTCCGCATCATTTCCTGCTTATCCAGCCCGCAGGCATCGACAAGAGGTTGGATCATTGCCTCGGTTTCCTGCCCAGTAAAGCCCAAAGCCTCATTGCATTCTTTGTTAAAAGAAAGATTTTTACCGATATTAAAGCCGCTGGTCATGCTGTCCAGGGTGATAGAGGTCACGCCGGTGATAAAGAGGCGATCGACAATACCCTCCATAGTGGCGGTCTTGATAACTTCATAAAATGCCCGGACAAAACCGCCCTTGCCCACAATTGCACTGAACAGCTCCTGATCTTCGCCGAGCAGGGCGTTAGCGAAATGGTCGTACTCGTCTATGAACAGGTAAATTTTCGCCTCCCTGACAATTTCAAGAAACGCCTTCATCAGGGAGGCCGGGGAGGACTGCTCCTCCACCCGGCGAACCGCCTCGGCAGGATACTGATACTCGTTCAGAAAGATCCGCAGTCTCTTGGTGACCTCAAAGGCGAAGTCGCGCTCGATACTCTCTTCACCTTTGATGCTGATGCCGCTGAACTCCATGAACAGGATCTGATAGCTGTTTTTCAGCGGGGTGGGGTTACGGCCTATTGCAAGGTGACCGAAAAGAGCATCGAATGCATCCTTACAACGAATATCGTAATAATGGCGGAGGGTGGAGAGGAAAAGCGTTTTGCCGAAGCGGCGGGGGCGGAGCAATATGTTGTATTTCCCCTGTTCTTCTAAGACGTTGATAAAGAGGGTTTTGTCAACATAGAGATAGCCTTCAGTTATGAGAGACTTGAAATGACTGATACCGTAAGGGATTTTCATAAAATTTCTTTATCCGTAGGGGAACGGCGTGCCGTGCCCTGAAATTCCTCTGTTGTGGTGTGTTGATGCATGTTGGGCTACCGCCGGTTTCATAGGATACAACAAACCCGCCCTGGCGAATCGGTCAGATATCCGGGCGACCGCCGGTCCGCCCCTACGTTGTAACCCCGTTCCAAATCCGGTCAAAAACAACCGCGCAAATTGCACTGTAAACCGGAGGATAGGGCCTGCCAAGCATTTTCTCCGCTCTCCCGAGAATCCCCCCCACCCTGCCGCGCAGCCACATATTTCCCCAACCCAAAACTGCTCTTGCCGCCCACATGTATCCACTCCCCGATTGCCAGATACGGCAGAAAGG
>JBATKL010000351.1:0-6000 GCA_049669385.1 Candidatus Electrothrix sp.
CTACGTACCGAGCTGATCACCTTTCAAACCTTCAACTTCCTCCGGTGTCAGCCCGGTCATCGCCGCAATCTTCTCAATTTCAAGCCGCCCAGACTGAAGGAGGCTCGTGGCGAGAGCCTTTTTCTCCTCTTTTCTTCCCTGCTCTCTCCCTTTTTCTATCCCTTTCTTCTCTCCCTTCATCATCCCGACCGTGTAGGTCGACTCAACCATGCTGGCTTGATAATGGAGATTTTCCTGATAAATAGCATAGATCTGCCGTTCCTTGTCGGAAAGCTTCATGACGTCAAGTTGCTCTTTAGCTTTCTTTATCCCCTTTGCCTTGAAATTATCTCTGATTTCTCCGTTCTTAAGAAAATAGATCCATTCGTCCAGGCTATCCTTGGCGATATCATCAAAGCTATTCACCTTGATCAGATAGTATTCCGGCAAAAGCTCGTAGATCTCGTCTTTGCCAAACAGGGCCTGCTGCTCACCGGACAGCAGGAGGAGGTCGCTATTATGCACCCCCTTGAAGGAGGTTATTCCATGGTAGACGTAATCACTGCCCTGTCCTAAGTCGAAATAGAGGATACTGATCGAAATAACTTTTTTGATATCTGCATAGGCTCTTCCCTCCTGGATGTGTTCCGTGATCGCCTTGGCCGTGCCATAAAAAATCCGCTGGAGAAAGTCGAATTCCCGATCATATTGCACTTCAATGATGAGTATATCCCCTGCCTCATTCTTCACCTTCAAATCGACGCGATTGAATTTGTCCCGAATCGTTTCTTTATTGCCCTCACTCTCAAGGATTTCTTGGATACGGACATCTTCCTTGAGCAGCTCGCTGAGAAAACCTTCAAGGATTTCAAAATTAGCCTTGCTGCGCAGCAGCTTTTTCATTGCCCAGTCAAAGCTGATCAGTTTTCTTTTCGCCATTGCTGTTTTCCGTTATTCTGTAGTGGGAAAGAGTTTCTCGACCTTTGCCTGTTCTTTTTTCATCGCCTGCTCCTCCTGTCCTATCGGGCTGCACCTTTGCCCCAAAGGGGCTATATTTATCCAGCGCAGGGTAACACCCTGCGTGAATCCGTGCAGTTCTACTGTTCCGATTTCAAAACCGACAAAAACGCAGACTGGGGAATATCCACATTACCCACGGTTTTCATCCGCTTCTTGCCCGCCTTCTGCTTCTCCAGCAGCTTCCGCTTCCGAGAGATATCACCGCCGTAGCATTTTGCGGTCACATCCTTACGCAAAGCAGCAACATTAGTTCGGGCCACGACGCTGCCGCCGATGGCCGCCTGGATCGCTATCTTGAACATCTGACGTGGGATCTCCTCTTTCAGGCTTTCACAGGCCTTGAGGCCGCGTTCGCGGGAACGATCCCGATGGGTGAGCTGGGACAGGGCATCCACCCGCTCGCCGTTGACCAGGATATCCAGCTTGACCAAGTCACTGGGCCGGTAATCAATCAGTTCGTAGTCAAAGGAGCCGTAGCCCTGGGTCACAGATTTCAGTTTATCGTAAAAATCATAGATCACCTCGGCCAGGGGCAGCTCACAGGAGAACTCGATTCGTCCCGGCATGGGGTAATGATAGTTGGTATTTTCGCCTCGTCGCTCCATGCAGAGATTCATGACCACGCCCATGTAGCGTTCCGGAATCAGGATAGTTGCCTTGATAAAGGGCTCTTCAATCCGGGCGATAGCGCCGGGGTCAGGGAAATGGGAGGGGTTGTCCACTGTCAGCTCTGTACCGTCCTGGAGTTCCATTTGATAACGGACCGAGGGGACAGTGAGGATCAGGGATATATCGAATTCACGTTCCAGTCGTTCCTGGACAACCTCCAGATGAAGCAGGCCGAGAAAGCCGCAACGGAAGCCGAAGCCCAAGGCGGCAGAGGTGTCCTTTTGAAAGGTCAGGGCCGCATCGTTGAGCTTAAGTTTTTCCAGGGCCGCACCCAGCTCTTCGTACTCATCCGTAGAAATCGGGTAAACTGAGGAGAACACCACCTGCTGCACTTCCTGAAAACCGGGCAACGGGGCAGGGCAAGGCCTGTCCTTATGGGTGATGGTGTCGCCGGGTTTGGTGTCGGAAACTGTTTTTACGCCAGCAATAATATAGCCGACCTGACCTGCACTCAGGCTCTTGCGCGGGGTGCGCCGGAGGAGAAACTGGCCCAGCTCTTCCACCCTGTGCTCGGTTTTGTTGTGCATAAAGTAGATCTGGTCGCCGGTACGGAGGGTGCCGTTGATAATGCGCACTGAGATGACTGTGCCCCGGTAGGGGTCATAGTTAGCATCAAAAATCATGCATTCAAGGGGCTTGTCAGGGTCGCCTTCGGGCGGCGGTAGATGGAGGACAATGGCCTCCAGGATATCTTTGACACCCACGCCGGTCTTGGCCGAGCATTTTTGGATAATCTCGCCATCCAGGCCCAGATCCTCCTCAATTTCATCAGCCACCTTTTCCGGTTCCGCTGCTGGCAGGTCAATCTTGTTGATCACTGGGATAATTTCCAGATCATTCTCCATAGCCAGATAGAGATTGTCCAGCGTCTGTGCCTCAATGCCCTGGGCCGCATCAACGAGCAAGAGGGCACCTTCGCAGGCAGCCAGGGCTCTGGAAACCTCGTAGCTGAAATCCACATGACCTGGGGTGTCGACCAGATTCAGGGCATATTCCTGCCCGTCCGCTGCTGTAAAAGGAAGGCAGATGGTCTGGCTTTTGATGGTGATGCCTCGCTCCCGTTCGATGTCCATATTATCGAGGAGCTGATCTTTAAATTCCCGGTCTGTGACCAGTCCGCAAAGCTGGATCATCCGGTCAGACAGGGTGGACTTGCCGTGGTCGATATGGGCGATTACACTGAAGTTGCGTATGTTTTTCATTTCTGTGATTGTTGTTTGTTTCTGCCCGACCATGCAGGAGCGGGCGGTTATCATGTCAGTTATCATATGTCCCTGCCGGGACGCTGCTTTTTGCCTGTCGTCCCTCCATTTTTTTGCTGCTCCTCTATAAAGGGACGAACGTAAGGGACGAACGGTAAGGAGGCCATCGCGCTCACAGCGGGAACAGACTTCCGGGAAGGTAGCATAAACAGGAGGAAATTTAAACTCCTTCGGAAGCGGCGGGGCTGCTTTCCTGCTCTTTGGATATTTTTTGCCTTATTGCCGTGAACTTTTACAAAAAATGAGGTAGACTGTTTGGTAATTGTCTGTCCGCAGACTGCAAATTGTCCGGGAATGGCTCTGAAGCCCTATCTTTTATAGATTATGAGTGAGGAAAAGAAGGTCAGTCAACAATATCATCCTCTCGTGGTGACGTCCACCGACGAGAACCTGCCAGCAGTCAGTAATCCGGCCCTGCATCGCTACCTTCAGGAGATCAGTCAGTATGAACTCTTGAGTCGCGAAGAGACCGATGAACTGGCGGTTCGTTTCAAGGAAACCGGCGATCCCGATGCTGCCTATCGGTTGGTTTCGTCGAACCTGCGCCTAGTGGTTAAGGTGGCTATGGATTTCCAGAAATATTGGATGCAGAATTTTATGGATCTGATCCAGGAAGGAAATGTCGGCCTAGTGCAGGCGACCAAGAAGTTTGATCCCTATCGAGGGGTGAAATTTTCTTACTATGCCGCCTACTGGATCCGTGCCTATATCCTTAAATTTATTATGGATAACTGGCGGCTGGTTAAAATCGGCACAACCCAGGCCCAGCGCAAACTTTTCTTCAGTCTGAATAAAGAAAAAAAGCTGCTGGAGGCCCAGGGCTTTAAGCCTGATGTGAAACTGCTGGCCGAACGTCTGAACGTCAAAGAAAGTGAAGTCGTTGAGATGGGTCAGCGCATGGACGGTTGGGATGTTTCATTGGAAGCCCCGGTGCGTAATGATTCGGAAGATGACCAGAAAAGCTTTCTTCCGCATCAGGGACCGGGGATAGAGGATATCGTGGCCGGTCATGAAGTTCGGGATCGTATATCCGGCGTGTTAGCCAGGCTGGACGGAGACCTGAACGAAAAAGAAAAAATTATTCTGACAGAGCGCCTGTTGAATGATGAACCCGAGACCTTGCAGACTATTGCTGATAGGTTCGGTATCTCACGGGAACGTGTCAGACAGATTGAAGCCAACCTGCTCAAAAAGTTGAAAGGGATATTTGAGAAGGAATTGCCTGATGTCAAAGATTTTATCAGTTCCGAACGAATCGTGCCCGCAACCGGTTCTGACAGAGCGTAACGTATTTGATAAGTAATAGATAACCCGCCCATTAGGGCGCTTAGGGCGCTTTAGGGCGGGGATAATAAAGAAATTGTTTTGGTGTTACACCGCAAACAGCGGAGTAGCAGGCCCGGAGCTTCGCAATGAAGGTACCTCTTTTAGATCTGCAGCCGCAGGCAGCATTTTTTCGTGAGCAAATCATTAAGGAAATAACCGAGGTTGTTGATTCAACCTGTTATATCCTCGGCCCTAAGGTGGCCAAGCTGGAGCAGGAAATTGCCGAATACAGCGGTGCTGTTGCGGCAATCGGGGTCTCCAGCGGTACAGACGCCCTGGTGGCCAGTCTCATGGCCTTGGAGCTTCAGCCCGGTGATCAGGTGCTGACCACGCCCTACACTTTTTTTGCCACCATGGGGGCGATTATCCGGGTGGGGGCTGTGCCGGTCTTTGCCGACGTGGATGTGCGAACCCTGAATCTTGATCCGGTCAAGGCCGCTGAAATTCTGGAGGCTGATGCAGCTGGAGAGCGAAAGATTAAGGCGATCATACCAGTGCATCTTTTCGGACAATGCGCGGACATGTCTGCGCTGATGGCGCTGGCCCGTCAGTACGGTATTCCGGTGATTGAGGATGCTGCTCAGGCCATCGGTGCAGAGTATCCTTTGAGAGAGTCAGCTGAATCAACTGGGTCAGCTGAGTCTGAGAACGATGGAGATGTGGTGTGGAAAAAAGCTGGTTCTATGGGGCTTGCAGGCTGCTTTTCTTTTTTTCCCTCCAAGAATCTCGGCGGGGTAGGGGATGGTGGTATGATTACCACCTGTGATCCTGACTTTGCCGAGACCCTGCGTTGCTATCGTAATCATGGGGCAAAGCCCAAGTATTATCACTCCAAGATTGGGGGGAATTTTCGTCTTGATCCGCTCCAGGCCGCTGTGCTGAGTGTTAAGCTCCCTTATCTTGAAAAATGGCATCAGCAACGTAGGAAAAACAGCGAGCAATACCGTGAGCTTTTTGCGCAGGCCGGTCTGACCGGAGAGCAAATAGCGCTGCCGGAAGCTCTCTATAGTACTGCTCTGGATGCGGAACAACATAATCACCATATCTATAATCAGTTTGTTGTCCGTACATCGAGCCGTGATGCTTTGCGGCAGTATTTGCAGGAAAAGTCCATCGGCTGCGAGGTCTATTATCCGGTTTGTCTGCATCAACAGAAATGTCTGGAATCATATGGTACCTATAGTGCCTTATCGTTTCCTGTGGCTGAGCAGGCAAGCAGGGAATCCTTGGCCCTGCCTATCTATCCGGAACTGCGTATTGAGCAGCAGGAGTATGTGGTTAAGGCTATAGCTGATTTTTTTCATTCGTAGCTAGTGCGCCCCTGTTCGGGGATACCCTTGGAGCGGATTCGTCGCTCGCACAACGTTTTGCTGCCTCGCCCTTTTTGGGCGGGGCAGTTTGTTTTTATTGGTTTTTTAAAAGTATAACTTATTAAAAGCAGTAGAGGAACACAAGCATGGTTGAACGTATCCCCATGTCCAAAACCGGACACATACAGTTGAAAGAAGAGCTTGAGCAGTTGGAGAAGGTGGAGCGCCATGAAATTGTCAAGTCTATTGAGATTGCTCGCGCCCACGGAGATTTGAAAGAGAATGCTGAGTACCATGCAGCGAAAGAGCGGCAGGGGATGGTCGAAGGCAGGATCATGGAGCTCAAGGATAAGCTCGGTAGGGCAGAGGTGATCGACTGCACAGAAGTCGGCACAAATCGAGTCGTTTTTGGTGCGGTTGTCACCCTGATGGAC
>JBATKL010000352.1:0-3764 GCA_049669385.1 Candidatus Electrothrix sp.
ATCCCGTTACGACTCGACAACAGAGCCAAGGGGCTGCCATTCCCTGTCCGGGACAGGGAATGCGGAACAAACTGCAACTCACCCCCTGCCTGCACAGCAATAAATTTCCTCAACGGAGCATCCTTACCATCAATCATCCCCGGCTCAAATCCGTTCGGGGGCTGATAATCCGACTCGTCACGGTGCAGGGCGTACACGGTTTGCAAGAGCTGCCTGCCGACACCGGGGTCAGCCCAGAGATGCTTATCAGCCCGCGCTTCAATGCGTTTCAACCATTCCTGATCAGATCCGGTTACGGCCTCCGAATCCGCAGCCATTTCAGCACAGAAGTCCTGAAAATATTGGCGGGCGTTTTTCCGATCTTGCGCAGGAATACCAGCCAGCGACCCGCTGTCCAGATTCAGCAGCTCCTCATACCAGATTTCTTCAGGGAGATAGCCCCGCCATTGTCGCAAAACGGCAAGAACCTGCCGCCGCAATCCTTCCGGCTCCTCCCGAATAAAGGCCTCGCGCAGTTTTTGCGTATATTCAGGATGCAGAGCAGCTCCGGCACTGGATCGACTGCGCATGAAGGGGTGATTCCAGACAGCAAGCTCGGTTGTCATATCGGCATCCTTTCCGAGCAGCCGTCGTACGGCCCGCAATAATCCCGGCTCAATCCGTATAGCCGGAGAGATCAGACGCAGCAGGCGTTCACAATTTTTCTGGGGAACCTGGGCAGCTTGGGAAAAACCGGTCCAGGGAATAATCTCCCAGACAGCGGTCAATTCCCTTGGTAGGCACTCTTTACCAAACGGGCAAAGGGCCAGAGGACGACAACCGGCTGCCTGTACTTCCCTGCCGAATGCAAGCCACCATTGCCAGAGGCTCTTCTTTATTTGTCCCGACGCGCCAAGATCTCCGGCGACAAGCACAGTACCTCCCGGCGGAGGCAGGCAATACGCTCGCCTGTGCTCCCCTCTGCCTTGAGGAACGGACAGGCCTGTACCGTCACGCCAAACCGCCCGTGATAGCCTGTCAGCGGCAACTGTCTGTATAAGCTTTTTACGTAGATACTGCTGATCCTGCCAGAGCGGAACAAGGCGTAGGCTGCGGTCTTCTATGAGTTGCACATGGGGTCCCCAACGACGTCGACGCTGCCGGGGAAGCTCGGCCAGAAAATGCCCTCTACATATTCTGCGGACTGCAAGGTCAACATCAAGGGCATGACCGGTACGCAATGCGCTCAGGTGGGAACGGAGACGGGGATGCAGCTCACTCCAGGGGGAAAGCAAATGCTGTTCAGGCGGATCCTTCGGACGTTGTTTCCAGCCCTGATACCCGGCGGAGACGGTCGATGACGGCGAGGATTCCTCTTCCTTTTCTTCGGCAAGGTATTGATACTCCTCTGGACGCCAGAAAGGGATATCTGCCAGCGGCTCGTTGCTGAATTCGATCTCCTGGTTATCTTCAGGATTGAAAAGAGATGCAGGAGGCACCTCCTCCAAAGAGGGGAGATTTTGCTCAGGCTGCGGTGCCTGCCAATCGTATTCCAGCAGTTCGGCAAGATCCTTGGCCGCCTCAAGGCCCTGCCTGCCGAGCAGTTCGGCCAGATCAGCCCGACCGCAAAGCCCTCGGTGTTTCAAGGAGCGGCCTCTGCATTCGCAGCTGCTTCATCTGCGGCAATATCTTCTGTCGCGGCATCTGGATGCTTTCTGAACACAAAACGTTTGATTTCGGCAAGCAGTTCTTCCTGAGCGGAATGATCATCCGGGCGTTGTCCGATAACAGCGCGGAGCAGATCCAGGTATTCGGCCTGCCCCGGCAAGGGGTGCCAATGACGTTCAGCCGCTTTTTGCCGATCAGTAATCAGACTGTCAGCAGCAGCTTTTAAAACGTTTTCCGAGGTCTTGTCCTCAAAATGAGCCTTGCCCCTACTGATGAGGTGTTCTTTCAGACGTGTGGGTTCTTTGGGAAGTTGGAGGTGCAACACCAGACAACGTCGAACAAAGGCATCAGGCAGAGCACGTTCTTCATTAGTAGTGATAATAACCAGCGGCGGCGTGGAAGAGGCAATAATCGGTCGTCCCAGCCCTTGGGGATGAAACGAATGTGCGCCCAAAGCCTCAAGTAACCCATTAGGGACATCTGACTCCGCCTTGTCGATTTCGTCAATCAACACCACACAGCCATCTGTTGGCTGCCAGCCTTTCGGGTGGTCGGGTTTGCCGATGCCTGCCCTTTCAGCCCGTTTCGTTGCATCATCCCAGGCAAAGGCCCACCAAAGCGCACGGGGACGGAGGTAATCAGCAGGAGGCAAAAGCTGTGTACCGACTGTACAGGCTGCGGGCTGCCCTCCCCCTTCTTTCGGAGTTTCTTTAGGATGGCAGCCAAGTATCTGAGCATCTGCCAACCGAGCCACCGCATCAAAATGATAGAGCAAATCACGAGATTCGGTTCTGGAATCGACTACCTGGGAAATAAAAGCCCGCTTCAGTTCACCGGCAACGGCCTTGGCCAGTTGGCTCTTGCCAATGCCTGGCTCTCCGCGAACCAAGAGAGGACGTCCTGCTGCCAAGGCAGCATTGACCGCCCGGATCTGATCCCGTTCAAATTGATGAACCACGGCGGGAAGTCCCAGCTGCTGTGCTGGAGACTGCGGTCTGTAAGTATGGCCGGGTTGGATTATAAGATAGTTCATGGAGGCTCTTGGTATCAGATGATAAAATTTGGTAGAGACAAATAGGTTTCCTCCTCTGTCAGGAGATGTTCCGGATCATTGCTGAGTTCAAGGAATACGACAAAGGGGTATTTTTCTTTTAAACGACCAATAGCTTTTTGCTGAGATGTTTTTTTATCCACCTCGTCCGAGGTGTTGATCAGAAAATAATAGGTGAGGCTATTTTTTTCAGCGTCACGCTTGAGTTTGATACCGATATATCGATCAATAATTTCTTCTTTATGCCGCAACACTCGCTCACGGTCTTTTCCGACAACGAATCTGAGCTGCATATATTTGTTAAAAATTGCTAAAAACTCGTTGGTTGCATCCGCCTCAAAGGTATCATACAGCTGAGTGCGAAAATCCTGTTCAGACTGTTTCCCGGAATGATCCCGGCCTGCTTCCGGTAATTGCGGAAGGCTTGCCGCTCCTTCCATGCTCAACCAGTCTTCATCATGAGAGAGCGGTCTGTAGCAGGTATCACGTCGATCAACTCCGGCCATGATAATCTCCGCCACGGTGCGTGAATAGGCGGGTAACGCCACTAAACTGACCGACGCGTCAGTTTTATAGCGTCGTACGCCCTCAACACAATGCGGGGTAAAGAGGAAGGGGAGTAGTTTGTGGACGATCTCATTGAGAATGGAAACGCTGCTAGTATCGTTGCCAGCAAGTAACTCTCGATGTGCAGAATCAACAGCGTTGACAAACGATTCAACCCAAATGTTCAGCAGCTTGTGCGCAACTGTTTTTCCTGTGTCACCAAGGGGTGTCCAATCAATTCCAAGCTGTTTAGCCAGTGCTTTTACTGCGGCTTCACCCCTTGGCGCACATAACAGTATGTTGATATCCTTTTCAAGCTGTTTTTCGTATTCCTTCCGCCTATCAAGTCCGAGATGTTCCCGAAATATGCTGTCTTCAAGCATCTTCCAGGTCGGGACAGCATACAATTTCTTGCCGTCAAAATTTTCCGGTACACTGCGGACAACACCCAAAATCTCGTCATGGACAAAGACCGGCATTCCGGATGCGCCTTTCCACATTTCAACCTCTTCGGGCTGAC
>JBATKL010000353.1:0-3870 GCA_049669385.1 Candidatus Electrothrix sp.
GAAGTCAACGCGATTTATGACCGGCTGAATCATAACGAGCTGAAGCTCCTCTACGTGGCTCCAGAACGCTTTGCCAATGAACGCTTTGTGGCCTTGATTACCCGGTTGCGGCTTTCTCTGCTGGTGATTGACGAGGCTCATTGCATCTCTGAATGGGGGCATAATTTCCGGCCTGATTACCTCAAACTGGCAGAATTGGCCAAGACCTTTGCCGTGCCTGCGGTGCTGGGCCTGACTGCAACCGCAACGCCCAAGGTGGCAGCGGACATCCGCCAGAGCTTTGCTGTTGCTGACGCGGACTGCATCCAAACCGGATTCTATCGTCCCAACCTCACCCTACTCTTTGAACCGGCTGATGACCCGAATCAGGCTTTATTACGTTGTTTTGCGGAGCAGAAGCAGGAGGCGCGGGACAGGACCGGCGGGCCGACCATCGTCTATGTCACCCTCCAGCAGACCGCCATGCAGGTGGCTGCTCTGCTGGCCAAGGAGGGCTTGCCAGCCAAGCCCTATCATGCCGGGATGAAGGATGAGCAACGACAGGCGGTCCAGGATTGGTTTATGGCCTCAGATAAGGCGATTGTGGTCGCGACCATCGCCTTTGGCATGGGCATTGATAAGAGCAATATCCGTGCAGTCTTTCATTATAATCTGCCCAAGAGCCTGGAAAATTATGCCCAGGAAATTGGCAGGGCAGGGCGGGACGGTCTGCCGTCAACCTGTATCATGCTCGGTAACGGTGATGACCTGCATGTGCTGGAGAATTTTGTCTACGGCGACACCCCAGAGCCCGGCCATGTTCCGGAATTTGTCGATCATATTCTCGGGCAGGAGGCGGTGTTTTCCTGCTCGATCTATGAGCTTTCCGGTCTGTTTGATATGCGACCACTGGTGGTAAAAACCCTGCTCACCTACCTGGAGCTTGAGGGGCTGCTCGCGTCCACTGGGCCGTTTTATAGCAGCTACTCCTTTAAGCCCTTACGACCTTCTGCGAAGATTCTTCCTCGCTTTGATGCGGAACGACAGGCGTTTCTCAAAAAATTGCTTTCCTGCGCCGTCAAGCAGAAGATTTGGTTCAGCATTGATCTTGATGAAGCGGCGCAACGAACAGGCAGTCCGAGGAAACGGGTGATCGCGGCCTTAGATTATCTGGAACAGCAAGGGGATATGGTGCTCAAGGTCAGCGGGGCGCGGCTTGGTTTCAGAAAGCTTGCTGCTGATCATCTTGATATTGCGGCCCTCAAGGACGGGCTGGTCAAGCGGTTTGCGCAGCGGGAACGTAGTGACCTAGATCGGCTGGGACTGGTGGTTGAGCTGGTCAATCATGCTGACTGCAAGACCGGGTTGCTGCTGCGATATTTTGGTGAGGAACCGGCGGAGAACTGCGGGCATTGCTCGTTCTGTCTGCACGGGGAGAATGCGCTAATAAGCGGCAGGCAGAGCGATGCCGGGGTGCCGGAGCAAAAGGCACTGGCCGAAGAGGTGCAACGGCTCCGAGCGAAATATCCGCAGGTTTTGGCGAGCCCGCGCCAGATCACCCGCCTGCTCTGCGGCCTTTCATCACCCGGTTTGACCAGGAATAAGTTGAGCAAGCATCAACTCTTCGGGACGTTGGACCAGTATCCTTTTGCTGAGGTTATGGCGTGGGTAGCTGCGCAACTCTGAGCTGGAAAAGGGCGTGTGTAGTAGGGGCAACCGGCGGTTGCCCGGTTTTAAAAAGCTCCTTTGTTGATTTCAGTAAATCGTTAATAAATTGCATATGGATTTATCACAATATCATATATTCCCTTATCAGGGTTTAACCTCTGAGTAATCTGACCATAGATATTCAACGACTTGAATTTTCCAATATTTTTCTCGTACTCACCTTCGTAAGAGGGTGAAACTTTTTTGATCCCCATTGTCATAAGTCGAATCGGCCTCTCATAATACGCAGACAAAGGATGTTCGAGTGAGAGAACAAAGGCTCCCTTGTCATCTTTATTTATTAAGAAATCGCCGTAAATGAGCACTTCCGATTGTTGGAAATTCATGTCGCTGAGGCGTCTGACAACACTCTGGACCGAGGCAATCTTCGCCTGCCTTCTTTCCTCTGCTCTTGTTGTCTCTTCTCGTTCGAGCGTATGATTTTCTTGTATCTTTTTTATTTTTTTCTGTACGGAGGCGATCTTTGCCCGCCTTCTTTTCTCTGCTTCTGTTATTTCTTCTCGCTTGAGTGCGTCATCGTGCCGTCTTTCCTCTGTCTTTGTTTCCGGGTTCTGTTCAGTTGGGAGCTCTATGTCCCCCGGCTCAATAGTTTCACAACCGATCGTTGCTCGACCCTTGACTAATTCAAGCAAGAGATCTTTATACACTTGCCCGATTGTACGTGGTTGACTGACCAAGGCCGTAATGACTTTTCTTATATCCTGTCGTTGTATTTTACCTTCAAGATCTTCAAACACCTTCGCTTCCAGATGTTCAATATCACTCTTTGCGGTTTCGATGTGCATTCGCTGGGTGAGCAGGCTTCCAGCTCCCTTAGAGGCATTTTCTCTGATTCGGGTGTCATTTGTATAATGAAAATCAAAGAATGCAGAGCTTTTTGCCATGTTGGCAAAATGCATCTTACGGGACGTATGGGCCTGTCCTGCTGTATCTTGGATATCTTCCGGTTGCTGTAGATGTATCTCCACTTGCTGCCAGTGTTCCAGGCTTGCTCCGTTTCCTCCAGGAAGACGTTCGTAAAGAAGTGTATCATCCGGCAATGCCTCTAATATACTGACAAGCTCTTCTTGTTCTACATCTTTAGGAGAAATACTTTCGGCGACAGGTTGTCCTCGATAAAGATCTGTAATGTTTTTTGACCCTTTCTGGGGATACCATAAGGTGTCTGGCAGCTCCTCTACTTCGGTGATTATTTTTATTGGATTCATGATCAACTGTATAATATTATTTCTTGTTATTTATGAGGGGAACTGTCCAGATTAACGGGAGAGAAATTTATTGTAATCAGTAAATCATAAAAATATTCATTCCTATTACTTTTGTAAAGTAGATAGTTGTGCCTGCTTACTCTCTGCCAATATTGCCGCCTTTATCACTTAAGAAAACAGGAGTTTATCTTTTGCTTCATTCTGGGTGAACAGTTTAAGCACTGTCTGCTTTCGTTTTACTCCAAATCAGGAATTTCTTTTTTCGAAACGAGTAGCTCTATACTTCTTGCCACCTTTGGTGTTCGTTTGATGAGACCATTCCCCTCAAGCGTGACAATTATTCTGTGAACAGAAGGGGCTGATACCTTGAAATATTTTTGAAGGTCAGCTTCTGCTGGCGCAATTCCATGTATTTTCGTGTAGTAGTATATGAACGCGAGGTATTGCCCTTGCTTTGGTGTGAATTTACGCTGCTTTTTCTTTCTCCCCTGCTTGTTTGTAAATGAAATGGAGATGTCGTTATAGTTTTCTACATTCCGAGTGAAAGTCTTTCCTATATAATCAACGACATCAGCTTGCCTTGCCTTTTTGATACTGAACTCAGCAGTAATCTCCTGTTCCTCCTTTGAAGTCTCCTTTATCATGATGCTCTCAACGTCATCGGTGAGCATTGTTGCAGCATGGTACATCTGCTCTTTGTCTTTTTGTTCAGAGCGGTTAGTAATTCGATTTCGACGTGTACTATCAAAGAGCGGGCCTCCTTTTGATGTTGGTGATGGGGAAACGAATTTTTTGTTGTTTTTGGAATAAAGTAGATCAATCGAGTCTGACCCTATTGATTTTGAACGCAAATGGTCCTGAACCATAATCACCAACAAACTTTTCCATTAGCTCGTCAGATTTAGTAAACCAGCCTAAAAAGTCATGTTCATTATCTACGAATTTCCAATAGCAC
>JBATKL010000354.1:0-3686 GCA_049669385.1 Candidatus Electrothrix sp.
AGCAGTTCGTTAATAGAGGCGATAACCGCATCCTGAAGAAGAACAAGTCCCTCTCCCGCTTTCTCTGGCCCGCCACCTTTTTTACTCTCGGCAAAATGAATCCGACTGAGGATGTCTGCTCCGTGGCTGACCTGACGGTTCAGGGTAGTGCCGCGTGCAAGGGGCTCACCGGTTAACAGATCCAGCAACGTAGCCTCAAGATGAGTGGACCCGAGATCAAGGGCTAGGGCGGGCAGCAGTTTCGGTGGTTCTGCGACAAACTCCACGAGAACAAGTCGATAATGCTGTCGATCATACTCATACTGCACCACAGCATAACCCGCAAAACCGGCAGCCCTGAATGAAGCGGCGATTTCTGCCATACAGGCAAAGGGAATATGGATTGAACAACCGCGTAATTGCTCTGGCAGAGATTCGGCCAAGGCAGACTTTAGGCGATCAATATCAGCGGTGTTATCGTGCAGGCTCGGCAAGGTTGCCTCCACCCGGATAAGGTTTACCAGGGGAAGTGTTTTGAGCAAAGTTTTCAGCAAAAATAGCCTCCATCGTTAAAGGAATCGCCCTTCGGGGCAGGTAAAAAAGATGATTTCAGGGTATGTCAGTCAGCACCGGGCAGTCACTCTCGGCACTTGCAAGAAAAGGTTGGCTCTTTTGCACTGGTAATGCTTGACTGAAGATCCTGCAACGGGTACTTACTGTACTAGCGTTGCCACAGAAAATGCTCATAGAGCTTTTTCATAACCTGCCTGTTTCAAACAAGCAAGGGGCCTCAGCTCGCTACGGCATAATCAGCTCTAAAAACTCTGTATCCATATTTCTCAGACTTTTGCAACATTGTGAATCTTCTCAAACGTTATATCCTGCTTCAGTTCTTCAAAAATATCATGATGCTCGTTCTGAGCTTCATCGCCATCTATCTGCTCATTGATTTTTTTGAAAAAATCGATAATTTCATGGAAAAGGGTAAGTCCATGGCCTTAGTTGGTGAGTTCTTCCTGCTCTCTATTCCTTTTGTTATCGAACAGATGGGGCCGGTCTGTATTCTTTTGGCCGGGGTTGTGACCTTTGGTGTACTCAATCATTCCAACGAGTTGATCGCTCTCAAATCCTGCGGCATTCCGCTTAAAAAAATTGCTGCCCCGATCATTGTCGGAGGCATGATAGCAACGCTGCTGCTGCTTTCCTTGTCGCAATTTGTCCTGCCCAAGACGGTTTCGCAGACCAACAGGATTTGGAATAAAGAGGTCAAGGGGAGGGTGTCTTTGGGGATTTATCGTAATGGGCGCTATTATTATCAGGGGAATGAACATTTTTACTCTTTTGCCCGCCCTGACCCAAGCCAGAATATCTTTCCCTTTTTCTCGTATTCCTCCTGGAACAGCCGCTATGAGTTAACCGCCCTGGTCTCCTCCGAGCATGCCTCTTGGAAGAATGGTACCTGGACCTTGGAAAACGGTCAGGTACAGTATGCCAAGGGAAAAGAGATTTTTAAAACAGAAGTTTTCAGTGAACGCAGCTTTAACTTAACCGAAACACCAGCGGATTTCTTTATCCCCCAGTACCGGAGCAATGAGCTCTCGCTGGCAGAACTGTACACTGATGCCCTGCATAAGAAGGCTCCAGAAGAGCGTACCGTGGCCTGGGCTAATTTTTACGGGCGAATTTCCTATATTTTCCTCGGCTTGCCTCTGCTCATGCTCGGCCTGCCCCTACTGTTGATGGTCTACCGAAAATGGGGCCGCGATCTCTCTTTGGCTGTGCCGGTCAGCTGCGGCTTGGCCTTTGTCTGCTGGGGACTCTGGGGGGCTCTGCAATCGTTTGCCAAAGCCGGGTACATCCCGCCCCTTGCAGCGGCGATCTCTATCCATATCGCGGTGGGGTTCTTGGGCTTTATCTTGTTGCTTCGGGAGGATACCTGATGGAAAAAATAATCGGCATTGTCGGTGTGCCGCCGGTGGATATTATTCGTCAGATCAATGAGGAACAGGGAAGGATTGTTGATCTTGATGAACCGCAACTTCCTCTGTCCATGAACCGGGAAGCTCATCTTCCGCAGGTTTATTGCGCCATCCTGCGGACAGTGATGCTTAATGCCATGAATATGCCTCTGGATAAGATCTATGTTGATGTGGGTCCGGGCAAATGTGACTGTGCCCTCCATGTTTCTACAGTGTTGCAGCATGTTCTGGCCATCCCGGTTATCACTACCCGCAATCGAGACAGTGAAGGATTTGGATATCCCATCTGCCGGAGCAACCTGCCGTTGATCGAAAAGCTCCAGGCCATCACCCAAGGCGTCCAATCCTGTGAACCTTCTCCTGACTATCCTCCCTCGGTGCCTACTGCTGGTTTTTGGGGGGTGCCGCCCCGAGATTTTGCCCTTCTTTCCCTGTTTCCGAACAGTACCCATGTCTACGGCTGGACCCGCTGTATGGAGAACAAAACTCCGGCTGACATTGAGCTGGAATCCTCTTGTAATCCTGCTGTGCCCACGGTTTTCTTTGCTCAGTCCTTTTGCGCTAAAACAGCCTTGGCCAAACACTTGGCGGAGTGCCATCCCAAAGGGCTCTATGTGGACTGCGATGTCAATGCTGGTTCCAGTGCCCGAGCAAAAATCGAGGCCTTTCTTGAGCTTTCCCAGGGCACCTTAACCGCCTCCACCGCTCCCGCCGTTTCCACCACTCCCACCGATAACGGTAGCTCAGGAGATGATCATGCTACTGGCTGATTTTGGAACCTCGTACACAAAGCTTTTTACGATGGCTGAGGAGAGCGAGCCGCGTATTGTTCCCACCCGTGAACTTGGCCCCACATTTATGGCCGATCTTGCCACTGGCCATAACGCCAAACGGCGGGGCAGGGCGTCTGTTAATGAATTGATCGCCTTGGCCAAGGGCGGACAATGCCTGATTGCTGAGCCCGATGCCGTCCTACTCGACTGCGGCAGCCGGGATATTAAGTTTATTCGTTATCAGGGATCTGAAGTCGCGGATATGGGTTGGAACGCGGAATGCGGGGCTTCAATGGGGTTTACCATTGAATTACTGGAGAGTTATTACAAGGTGGATTACACCACTGTGGCTGTCCCGAAAACAGGATTTTCGGTTACCTGCGGGGTCCTGGGCATGAGCAATATTTTTGATGCCGTGGTCACGGGCAGCTCTGAAACCGAGGCGGTGGCGAAATTTGTTCGTGGCATTGCCCGCAATGCCTTTCGCTTTGCCGGTTCCCCGGACAGGCTCTATCTCTCCGGCGGGCTTTGTGATAATCCGCTTTTTGTTGGTTGCTTTCCTTGCGAGGTCATCCCGTTGGGACGATTTGTGCTGCTGGAAGGGTTGAAGGAGCATCTGAGATCCAAAGGGGCTTTGTCGCGGCCTATTAACCCGTAACCCAACTTTCCACCTTATAGTACAGCGGCCTGAATACCGCAGGTCAGTATAAAATAGCAGCGTTTCCAGCTCGAATCCCCCTGGGAGTGACGACATGTTATTCCGCCGAGCAGGAAGTCTGTCGTTCGTATTCACCGGGTCGGGACCATAGCCGAGATTGACCGAGCGGGCCTCGTCGGCAAAAAAATTGCAAGCTTTCTTCGGGCTGAATTCAGAGGCCGATTACGTGAGTTAGGCACTGAGATACTTTCCCTCCGAGCATCTTTCCGGGAACGGAACAGTATAACGTTCCTGTCC
>JBATKL010000355.1:0-7827 GCA_049669385.1 Candidatus Electrothrix sp.
GACAGGTGCCTGAAGCTGCTTTTTGAGCTTTTTACCAAATACTCCCAGCCGGGTAGACAACTGGTCCGCTGTAATCCCCTGTATCCCGCTTTCTTCAAGAAAGAGGAGCATCTTTGCAATAATGCCAACCCCGTCGGTCCCATCGTTACCTGCCTTGTAAATGGAAAAAATAGTCTGATTACGCTCTCTGTCACGTTCCGTGCTGCGTTTCCTCTTTGGCGGTGCATTATTGAGAATCACCCCACCGCCCAAGGTTGCAACCGGCGAATAACTACGCAGGACAAAGCGATCGCCGGGCCAGACAGCTACAGGATCCTGGACGATGAGCTGGATATCGGCATTTTCTCCCGGCTCTACCGTATCCTTTTCCATCAAAATCACACGAGCAAGGATTTCCCGGGTGCCCACATGCAGACGAACCTGGGTCCTGTTCTTCAATTTTCGTGAATTATGAGCCAGAAAATGAAAATCCGCATCCAGCAGAGTTGAGGATTGCATGGTGCCGGGGGTGGCTGCAAGATCGCCCCGATTGATCTCCTCTTTTTCAATACCTTGCAGGTTGATAGCCGTGCGATGCCCGGCCTCGACAACCTCCTGCTCTTTGCCGTGTACCTGAATTCCCCGGATCTTGGCGGTCAGCCCGCCCGGATAAAACATCAGGTCTTCTCCCACGGCAACCCGCCCGGAAAGAGAGGATCCGGTGATCACGGTCCCAAAACCCTTCATGGAAAACACCCGATCCACTGCTAAACGAAACGGTCCGAATTCCTCCTGGAAATGGATTGTGCGGACCTTTTCATTCAGCACCGCTTTTACAGCGTCGATACCTTCACCGGTGATGGAGGATACCGGCAGAATAGGAGCTTCTTCCAGGAAACTGTCTGCAAAAAACTCCCTGACCTCTTCCTTCACCATTTCCAGCCATTCTTCCTCGACCATATCTTTTTTGGTCAAGATAATCAGGCCGTCTTTCACGCCGAGCAGTTTGCAGATATCAAAATGCTCTCTGGTTTGGGGCATAATTCCCTCGTCCGCCGCCACGATAAAGGCCACCATGTCCATGCCTGAGGCTCCGGCCACCATATTGCGGACAAATTTTTCATGGCCCGGCACATCAACAATACCCAGGCGATGCCCGCAGGCAAGATCAATATAGGCGAAGCCCAGCTCAATGGTAATGCCCCGCTTTTTTTCTTCCTTCAATCGATCGGTTTCAATACCGGTCAGGGCGCGGATTAGACTTGTTTTGCCGTGGTCGACATGGCCAGCAGTGCCGAGAATTATTTCACGCATAAATATTTCTGTTTATTTTTCACTGTCAGCCTGCGAACTCTTCCGATTGGCCAGAAAATCAATAACAATCTTTTTTTCTTGCTGATTCAAAAAATCCATCCGGTCTGAATAGCGCACCATCTTTTCTACGGTCTGCGTCCACTCCGAATGATTTTTGCTTGCTCCGTACGCCCTGTCTATGCTGTGACAACCAGAACATTTCTTTTCAACTAAAGCTTTTCCAGCATCGTCCTCATCCTTGGCAAAAGACGAGTTCGTCACTATCAAGGTAAAAAGGAATACAGTACAACAGGAACAGTAAAAGTACATTTTTTGCTTTTTCATGGCATTCACCCTCCATATCCTATTTTTATATTGCCCCAATCATTTTTTCTTCTCCGAATCAGCGGAACTCCGGCTGGACAAAAAATCAATAACAGACTCTTTTTCCTGTGGACTCATAAATTCTGCCTGTTCGGAATAACCAATCATATTGCCGACAACTTCAGTCCATTCTGCGCTCGTTTTATCCGCCATATAAATCCTATCCAGCCCGTGACAGAAAGAACATTTCTGTCCAACCACTTTCCTTCCTATATTGCCCTGGACTCCTAAAGTCTCGACAGATAATTTCTCCTGCCGTTTCTGTTGATTGATAAGATAGTTAAGAACCTGTTTACCTTGAGATTCTCTAATATTGGGCATGTCAAAGGATACCATACGGTTGACGGTTTCTGTCCAGCCCTGATCAGTTTTAAGGGCTTTGAAAACGCGCTCTAGGGTATGGCATTTTCCACATTTTTGTGCCACCAATTTTTGCCCTTTTTTCTCGTCCAGCACAGCTGCATCTTCTTCAGATAGAGATAGCTGGCCAATATTGCTCTCATGAAGAAAATAATAGCCAGCAGTCATACTGTTAAGCAGAAAAAGTGCAAGAAACACGGATAGCCCAATACTTGGAACCTGCCTCTCAAATCGCTTAAAACGCCGAATAATAAGGACTTTGAAAAAAAGAAGCGGAATAACCAGAAGCGCCAACGAGATATGAAGGATGGTCCTTGGTGAAAACTCTTCTTCATAGGTTCCGGCCTTGGCAAGCATAATAACTAAGATGACAATAAAAAAGGCGATAAATATATATCCTGTCACCTTATGCGCCTTAATCAGACGCTGATTGATTTTACTGTCTCCCTTGGGATTACCCCGCATTTCCAGCATCAGAAGCATAGCGCAGGTCCCGGTCAAAGTAGCTGCTAATCCTGCTATGGACGTTATTATCGGGCTCATGAAAAATCCCTCTGTCACTGCATTTTCTCCGATTTTACAATATGCTCATACACTCTATCTCTGCCCCCCTTATTTCGCGTGCTTTTTATTCAAACAGCAGAGCAAACTAAAGGCGTTTCAAAATCAAGAATGAGACGAAGAATTTCTCCTTCTTCCTGATAATGCAACCGTTCTCCCATGTTCCTTTTCATCATGGGTACACCGCGCCCAAGGCCATCAATGAACTTCATATTATCCAAATATTTAAGAAGAAAATGATTTCTCGGTGCCGAGTTACCTGTCAGGATTTTTTCTATCGTTAAGGTATTGGGAAGTCTCCCCGGTGAAATAACCTCCAAGCGATCACGGAAAATGTAAACTGCCGTCTTTCTGTTGGCAATGGAATAGTCGCGATGGCATACTGCATTAACGACAGCCTCCCTGATGACATTATCCGAAACAGCAGGACGCTCTTCACGCCGAAGCTCCGAAAAAGTCGCCGGACGAGGAAGAAAGGTGCGGATCTTTGCCCTTGTTTGGCTAATCAACTCCGGGAGGGTTCCAACGATTTCCTGTTTATCCAACAAATCATCAGTGAGCTCCATACCATCGAAGACCGCGAACACAAGAGCACTCTGCGGCAGCCTTCGTTGCGGTTCACGACCGAATAGAAGCATACCACCAACGCTTACCTGTTCCTCAGCTTCCCGATTGAGCAAGATATCGGCATTCAGCAATAAACGACACTTATCAACTTCTTCCAGCGCAAAATAATCAATACTGTAGTAATCCGACCAGTAGTCATGCAGTTTTCTTTCATCCAGATCTGCTTTCTCTGTTCCTTCCAGAGGGGCAATGTCAAAATGTACCAATCCGGCCTGTTGGAAAAGTCGACTCAATTCCTCTTTGGTCGCCATACGGTTGGTCGAACCGACCCTGACCCAAAACTTGCCGTCAATGGTTTGATACGGTTTATCAAGACCGCGCGGAACCTCAATAATCAGCAGTTGCTGATCACCGAACATGCAGAGAGCTATTTCTGGTCGGGTTGCAGGAACGACATTATTGCGCACAACATTGGCGACCCATTCTTCGATATCCTTTCTGCTGCCAATGCCCGTCACGGTGCCGTTGTCATCTACACCGATCAGGAGAGTTCCGCCGTTGGTATTGGAAAAAGCAACGATCTCCTTGGCCAAACTCTCAGGACGAACATCCGACCGTTTAAACTCAACACCCCCGTTTTGGCCCTGCTCTATCAGAGATAGAATTTCTGCTCTCGTCCTCATGTGTCACCTCAAAAAAGCACTGCGCAGCAAAGAACAGGCTAACTTCTGTCCACCCTCTATCAAAAATAAGGATTCCCTTCCGCCTCATCTCCGATAGTCGATTTGAAACCGCCATAGCCATGCCCAGGCCAAACAACCGTTTCCGGCGGCAGAGTCAACAAACGTTCCCGGATGGCCTGAGAAAGCTCAGGCATCGAGCCGCCGGGAAAATCGGTACGCCCGACTCCTCCGACGAAGAGGGTATCCCCGGTAAAGCAATTCGGCTTATTGTAGAGACAGACCCCGCCCGGAGTATGCCCCGGAGTATGAATAACGGTCAGTGTTTCCTCACCGATGGAGATCGTTTCATCGTCTTCAACCACAATATCTGCCGGAGGTGACTCCGGCAGTCCAAGCATAGAAAAATAACTTTTTGCGTCTGCTGTGCTGAAAAATTCAGCATCGGACCGATGCATTATAATCTGTGCCCCTGTGGCCTGCTGAATAGGCCCGTTGCAACATACATGATCAGGATGACCGTGGGTATTGATGATGTATATCACATCCAGATTATGTTCTTTGCAGGCAGCAAGAATTTTTTTCTCATCTCCGCCCGGATCAATGACTGCTGCCTTGCCTGTCTTTTCACAGGAAACAATATAGCAACAAACGCTCATCATACCGACTGTCAGCTGTTGTATTCTCATAGTAAAGGGTGTGTTCTCTTCGGTTCAGAGGGATAGGGTATCGCCCAAAAGCCATCCCGATGATTCCAGTCTGGCTTCAGGTTGTAATTCAGGCTGTAATTAAGACTGTAATTCAGGCTGTAATTCAGATTGTTAAAAAGCTTTGTATAAACAGCCGACCGTCGCTTGAGCACCATGGCTTCAGCAATCACATTTATTCGGATTACATCCGCCAGCGCCGCAACCGCAGCCACCCGTGGATACAGTGGCGTTCTGCAAGCCGGTTGCGAGCTTCAAGCCTTCTTCTGATTTGTTATCTTCTGATTTGTTGATCGGCAGGCGTCGTTCAATGGCTTCTACCACAGCGGCAAAGGCCTTCACAGCCGGGCTATCGTCGTCAGAGGAAAGATACGGCTTCCCGCTGTCACCGCCGACAACGACTCGTGGATCCATAGGTACTCTACCGAGAAAAGGTAACTCAAAGTCACGGGCAGTCTTTTCCCCGCCGCCGGAACTGAAAATATCTACGGTTTCTTCACAATGGGGACAGATCAAACCGGACATGTTTTCCACCACTCCGGCAATGGGCATTTCAACGGTTTTGCAAAAGTTTATGGACTTGCGAACATCAGCCAAGGCCACCGCCTGCGGGGTCGTGACAACCACAGCCTGCACATTGGGAACGGTTTGCGCCACAGACAAAGGCTCATCACCGGTTCCCGGCGGGGCGTCAATAACAAGATAGTCCAACTCTCCCCAATCCATATCAGCGACAAACTGACGGATAGCCTGAATTTTCAGCGGTCCGCGCCAAATAATAGCCTCATCCCTGTCCTTCATCATGTATTCCAGGGAAACCACTTTCACGTTCTCGTTGTAGATTAACGGCGGGATCAAAGAATTTACTGACTGACGAGGCTCCAAGGATTCGGTTAAATCGAGCATCCGACAAATATCCGGCCCATGCAAATCGACATCCATCAGGCCGACTTTATAGCCCTTTTTAGCAAGACCTAAAGCGAGATTTACAGCAACGGTGGATTTTCCAACCCCTCCCTTACCGCTCATAACCAAAATTTTATGTCTGATCTTACCAAGCGACCGAGTAATAGCAATATCCTGCTGGGCGACTTGTGCATCGGCAGAATGACATTTCGAAGGGCTCTCACTCTCACGTGAACCGCATGAACTCATAATATTCTCCATCTCATAAAGAAATAAATAGTAAGGAAAAACAAGGCGAGTCAGCAATCTTCCCGGGGCAATCGCCTTTGAAGAAACGAATCATCCGCCTCTTAGGGCGGATCTCAAAAAGTGCAACCTGAGCCTTCTGTTCGACACAGGCCAGGATGCAATATAACATTTATGTCATGCTCGTACGACTTGCATTCTAACGCCGACTACTCGAAAAGCAATAAAAAAACAGGTGCTCTGTGCAAGAGGACTGTATTCTTACTCCCGGATTCGTGCCAGCGGATAATAGCGATTCAAATCAAAAAGTCCTGCCTCTACCGGTTGCTCCTGAAAAAAGCGCTGCTGAAACCAATCATACTCCTGCCAAAATTGGGGATCAGCCCTGTTGATACCATACCTGACAAACCGGTCAATCTCCGCCTCGTCCAACTTTTCTTTACTGGCCAGCAGGGTTAAAAAATCCGGGAGATCTTTTTCATGTATTTTGAAAAAATAATTAGGGTACGATCCGACAAAACCAGGCAAAATATCCATGCTGTCTTTTGAGGAATCCAGCACCCTTTTTTCAAGGAGCATAGCAAAAGAGGAGACATTATCATGCCAGCGATTCACTACGATGGTAAAACAGGCATCCTGCCTCTTATCCCGCTCTATGCGTACAAACGCGAGGTTGGAATTAGAGTTGTTAAAATACGACAGCAGCGCCGAATCAGGTCCAGTCACTGAGCGAAATCCTCTCAGGATATCCTGATCCGTTTCCAAACGAGCAGGTACTTGTGGAGAGTCCCCGTCAGCCTTGAGATAATTTACCGGATCAAAGTGTATTCCTGCTGAATCCGAGATTTTTTCGTCAATAATGTGCTCGACAAACGCTCTTTTCGGGTCATCCGAGGTAAAAGAAAAAGCAGCGGGCAGAAAGGGCGCTGTGGCGTCAAGCTGCGTACTTTCAGCACCGATATACCAGGATCGTTGCATCTCTATCCGCTGTTCCGCTGGCATGAAATTGAGAAAACCAAGTTCCCCTTCCCGGCGTAACTTGTCCATGTACAGGCGTATCGCTGTCTGGTGCCCCAGAGTGCCGTAGACATCAAAGCCAGCAACCAGAGAATAATAAATTCGCTCAAGCAAGGGGTAATCAATCACCCAAAGCGTGCGAGGCAGACGGCCTAAGACGCCCCGGTGTACAGATGCGCTGTCAAAATGGCGATATACTGTCAGCAGCGGTGCATCTTTGCGCCTCTCACCTTTCCAAATCGCCTCAGATTCTAGCCCCTTATCATAATTGGCTGTATAAAAATCCTGCCTGGAACGAAGATAACGAAGCGAGGCCTGATGATATTCATTATTGATGACGGTATTAACCATTTCCTTCATGGAAAATTCAGAACCCCGCTCAATAGGCATAACCAGATTATCCTGATTCATACGGAGAAAGCCCGGATACTTAACGCTCAGATCATATTTCGGGTCAAGAAACATGATCCAGAAATGATCGTGAATCACATTGAGCGCAACCTGCCCTCGACAAACCGGGCCGCGAATGAACGTCTTAATAATATAATGCGCATTATCCAAGAGAAAGCGATATCGTGAGTCAGCCGGTATCTGTTCAAAAGCAACAAAAGGATTGGCACTCAGCTCGGTTCCATAGCCAACAAAATGCGGCTCCTGCAACCATTTTGGCGCAATAAATAATTCCTTGAAGCGAGCCAGCATCCAGGCGTCAAAATGGACCACCATGTGGGTCTTGTGAACAATGGTGGAATGAATTTTGCGGAAACGATAAAAAAAGGAGTCGGTTTCTGGATCATCATAAGGACGTACAGTGGCAATCAGATCAATCGGCTGGCCAGGAGGCGTCCTGGATCGCACGAACTCATAATATTCGTTGGTATCAGTCTCCAACTTGATATGGGCCAAGAAATAATGTTCATAGAGGTAACGCGACGTCACCCTGTGCTTCGGATCAGCGGTATTCAGAAAGGCTTCCCAACGCGCTATTTGCGTCTGATCCGCCGGTTTTGGGGTAATCAGCTGCTGTTGTTGTTCCGGGGTCGGACCTTTCCCGCCTTGAGCCAGCCAGCCGGCAATCAAGGAAAACTCCTCTTTCTTTAAGGGAGGAAAGCCAAAGGGCATGCCTC
>JBATKL010000356.1:0-5971 GCA_049669385.1 Candidatus Electrothrix sp.
AATAACGGAAAAGAAGCTGTTGAGGCCGTGTCTGCCAGAGATTTTGATGCTGTACTTATGGATATTCAGATGCCGGTTATGGATGGTTATGAGGCAACAAAGGCGATCCGCCAGGATTTGGGAAAGACAGACCTGCCCATTCTTGCCATGACCGCCCATGCTGTGAGCGAAGAGCGGGATAAATGCTTCCAGATCGGCATGAATGATCATATTGCCAAGCCGATTAATCGGAATACGCTCTTCTTAGCATTAAGTAACTGGATCGGGGAAACAGCGGAACGGCAGAGCGAAAAACAGGCAGCAGATATCGACCTGCTCGCTGTTGCTCCACAAGAGAGTCAGAGGAGTCACAGAAACCATGTATCTGATCCGCTGAGACAGCTTCTTGCTGAGGCAGAAAGAGGAGATGCCCCGACCGGTATTGATTTTGCCGAAGGCTTACAGCGTGTTGAAGGAAATGAAAAGCTTTACCTGAAGTTGCTCAGGAGTTTTTGTCGGGAGCAGAAAGAAGCCCTAGAAACCATACCGGGATTACTTAAAAAAGATAACAGGGAAGAAGCCAGGTATTTTGCTCATGGTCTCAAAGGGGTTGCTGGCAATATCGGCATGTCGGATTTACAAAAATTGTCCAGCCGTGCTGAGCAGAAAGCTGGTTACGGGACCGTTGAAGATTTCCAAGAAGTTTTTCAGAAGCTTATTCAAGAACTGAATCAAATCATTGCCTACCTTGCTCCCCGTGTCGGGACGCCTGCAAAGCAGGAGAAGCAGGAAAAACAGATGGGCGATACAGCGAAAACGACAAACGAACAGGATCGCCACAAGGCCCTGTTGCTCCTTCGGCGACTGGCGGTTCTGCTGGAACAGTCGGATTTTTCTTCGTTGCAGTTTTTAGAAGGTAATCAGGGTACAGTGCGTGCCTTGCTGGATGAATCATCCTTATCACGGCTGACAGGCTATATTGAGGGGTTTCATTTCAAGAATGCCCTCAATTTGATTAATAAAATCATTGCGGGTCAATCCTGAACCGAGAATTGAATCGAGGCATTGAGAAATAATCCTCAAGCTAACCCTCAAGCCAAGGAGGGCCAAGAACGAGCAGGCCTTAAAACGTACGGTTACGGAGCCTGATTCGGAGCATTGCCAGCTTTTCAGCGACCTGTTTGTACTCAAAAAGATTGATAGAGGCTGCCCAGGTATTCACTTCCTCTGCTACTACGGTATCTCCAACAATTTTCTGGAGGGTAACGTAGCTTTCTAAGGCATTGAAGTCCCCAGCTTGAAGGTAGGCATCAAGCTCGTCCAGCAGAGGGAAAAGAATATCCAAGTCCACATCCTTTTCTGCTGTCGGGGTAGGGCCATCATGTTCTTGGTCGTGGAGAAGAGCAGCTATAGACTGGAGAACAGTCTTCAGAATAGTGGCAAAGTCCTGTAAGGCATTTTCTGTTTTGCCCTGGGTAATGGCAATCTCCAAGGCGGCAGAAGCCAGATACAACTCTGTTGCCCCAATGCTTCCAGAAACACCTTTTGTGGAATGTGCCAGGATGCGGGCTTTTTTTTCTTCGTTGGTCGCCAGCCTCTCTGCTACCTTCTCGGCCAAATCATGATTGCATTCAGCAAATTTTCTCAGCAGCTTGATGTACAGCTCTTTATTTCCTTCAAGCTGTTTAATACCGGCTTGAATATCCAAACAGGGAAGGCTTCGGGGCAGTTTTTCCGACATTCTTCACCTCTTTATTCTTCAGGGGGAATCCCGGTGTGGAAGTATGCTGATTATGAAAAGCAACAGGCTTGGGCCTGATCAACGGGAAGGGGTAGAGAGAAATGTAACGTGGCGGAAGTGCATGGGAATCGAACCCACCTGCCGGGCTGTTCACCCGGCACACCGGATTTGAAGTCCGGGAGGGCCACCAGTGCCCTTTCCACTTCCAACAGCAAGTCTATAAAGCAGAATACCACATACTATATAATAACTATTGACCTGAAAAACAACTTATTATTATAATAATCGTATTTCTTCGGATACTAGAAGCTCGACAATCTTGACTTTAAGATATATCTTAAGATATATTTTTTTGTCCCGTTTTTCCGGGTTTTCTGATTACTTATCAACCACCGAATATACTCACTGTTTTCTCATGCAATGTACTCAACTAGTTCGTCTTACCAAGGAATGGTATACACACGTTAACCAGGAGACTATGGCTCCGGCTCGTATGATGCAGTTCATTGACCACCATATTAAAGACTGCACAATATGCCAAGAGGACCCTGTTCTTTCTCAAGAAGTCGAGAAAATCAGAGAACATGTCCTGCCTGAATCTAAACTCCCCAGATCTTTTCGTGCGCCCAATAAAGCACTCACCCCTGAAATTTCTCCGTCCTTTGATGATGACGAGGGAGACGATAGTGAGGGCGATTCCACAGCAGATGGTCTGCTCTGATCATTTTTTTCATGTGATTTTTCATGTGACGAGACTGTCGTTGTTTTCATCATGCTTCTGACCGAGGAGCAGAAAAATATTATCCGGCACAGCAGTGGTCATGCCAGGGTCAGTGCTGTGGCTGGCTCGGGCAAGACAACCGCTATGATAGGCCGGATTGGCCATCTTCTGCGGCAAGGAGTCGCACCGGATAAAATTCTGGTACTCATGTTTAATCGGTCCGCTAGGATCGTTTTTGCAGAGAGACTGCATCGTTCCCTTCAGGGAAGCGAGCTCCGACCTCCGGCGGTTCGCACCTTTCACTCCCTCGGGCTTCGTCTGATTGAGAGTTTTACGGCCAAGCAATATCTTCCAAGATACCGGCTCGTCACAGAGGACTTTCAGCTGGAGAAACTGGCCAGGCAGGCCATGAAAAAATATGCAGCAGAGGCCGATGGAGACGAGACCTGGTCATCCAAGGAAGGGATTGAAGGTTTTCTGCTCTATATCGGTATGGTCAAGAGCGATGTAGCTCCCCCACAGGATATTTTTGCTGCCTGCGGCTTTGAGGAACAGCTGTCCTATTATATCGGCGCGTACAGGACCTTTGAGTCCTTGCGCAACGCGGCCCGAATCCGTTTTTATCAGGATTTGATTCATGAACCGGTCATGGCTATGCAGCAGCAACAGGCCTTGGCTGACTGGGTTGCGGATAATGTGGATCATGTCATTGTTGATGAATACCAGGATATTAATGAGGTACAACAACAGCTCTTGGTCCGTATTGCCGGGCAACAAGCCCAGGTCATGGTGGTCGGCGATGTGGATCAATGCATCTACGAGTGGCGGGGTGCCAAACCGGAGTATATTGTTTCCCGTTTTGCTCGTGATTTTCCCCGGCCAACGACCTACGCCCTGAGCTATAGTTTTCGCTATGGCCATCGGCTTGCCTTAGCAGCCAATCATCTGATAGCCAATAACAGGCTCCGAGACCGCAAACTGTGTCTGGCTTGGCCTGAAAATCCTGATACCCGTATCACCTGTCTTCCTGAAGGAGAGGTTCATCCCCTTTTCGGCATTATTACAGATTGGCAAAAGAAGAACAGAAGGCTTGACGAGGCAGCAGTCCTGGTTAGGATTTATGCTCAATCGGTGCCGGTGGAGCTGGCCCTGCTGGAGCATAATATTCCCTATCGCCTTGTGGGCTCTGAGCCGGTGTTCAGCTGCACAGAGATCAGAGCCCTGCTCGGCTACTTGCGGCTCTGCCAAGGCAGTTTGCAGGACGCAGAAGGACCTGAAGCAGGAGAACAGGGTACCGGTTTTGCTACAGTCCTTGCTATGCTCACCAACCCGCATCTCTGGCTGAAAAAAGATCTTCTCCATGCCTTAGCGCAAGAGATCCTCAAAAAGCCGGGTTCGGCAGGCGCTCTGATTGAGCAATATGCCGATGAAGCGAACTCCCCTTATCTGGCTTCAAGGATGCTGGATATTGCTGGCACATGGCGAAAGATCAGGAAAAAATCACCAAAAACACGAGCCGTTACTGTACTAAACACACTTATTGAGGAGACAGATCTTTATGCCTATTTCCTCTATGCTTCCCGGCCTCCTATTGCAGAAAATAAGATCAAGACTTGTCAATCCTTTATCCGTTTTGCCCGAAATACTGGCCTGAGCGTCAATGATTTTCTCGCTGAAATAGAACAGCTCGCTGATAAGGGGGCGGGTAAGAATTTCTCCGGCGAACAAGACAGCCTGCTGGTTACCTCTATCCATCGAGCCAAAGGCTTAGAATGGCCTCTGGTGATCCTGCCCGGCTTGGAAGAGGGCATGGTGCCCTTTCGGCAAGACAAGAGCGAACAGGAGGTCGAAGACATTGAAGACGAACGCCGTCTTTTTTATGTCGGCATGACCCGCGCCAAGGAACAACTCTGCCTGTTGCATCCCCAGGACCGCCGCTTGGAACGGCGAAAAAAGGCCGGTGATAGTCGTAGCCCAGTTAGCACGGAAAAGGGTACCTATCCGGCAAGCTGTTTTCTCTATGAGGCAAATCTGGATTTTTCCGACTGCTTGGGAGGGCGTATTCTTGCTCCCGAGTCTGCAATGGAGCAACAGAAGGAAAAGAAAGAAAAGAAAGAAAAAGAGCCTGTACAGGCTGTTGACCTCACCATTGGAAAACAGTATCTTAAGTCAGTGCAGGCACAGGTCCGCTTAAAGCGGAGGAAGAGAAAGAAAAAAGTGAATACCGCTCACGGTAAAAGCAGTAGGCGCAACATATGAAAATGTCAGATGACGATATAAAGAAGAAAATTATATTGGAGCCGGATTATCTTCTGGAACGGATAGATAATGAGGTGACAATATACCACCCCACCCTCACTACATCGCTGTATCTCAACGAAAGCGGGGGCCTTATCTGGGAACTCTGCGACGGACAGCGGAGCACGGCGGATATAATCGATATACTGGCTGGAATATATCAGGAAAGTCGACAACAGATAGCAGGAGACGTGATACATATTATTGCTCTCTTGGTAGATAATAATATCGCTCGTCTGCAAGACCGCGCAGAAGACTGAGCAGAGCCTATGCCCCCTGTATATTCTGTCGACTTTGCCGGACTGTCTGTACTCATCTCTTGTGACAACGGAGAGGCCCTTGAGTTTCTTGATTTCCTCTTCGGCGATCTGCACGGATCGACAAGAGATTCCTCTCTTGGCACCTCTCTTCATGCAGTCGACACAGCAGCAGATACGACAGCGACGCTGACGATCTCGCTTACTGAGGAATTCAGTGAAGGAACGAGTAAAAATCTTAGTGAGAGAGGAGAGGAATATACCCTTACCGACAGCAGTAGCAAACCACTGTTTACCGGCTGCCTCGACGTTCAATTTGCCGCAGTCCTTTTTGATCAGATCATTTTTCATCTGCTTGACCGGAGAAAGGACGGCATCGCCCTGCACAGCGGAGCAGTTGTCTCTCAGAAAGGGACAATCCTGCTGCCCGGACAAAGCGGTTCCGGCAAGAGCACGGTCTCGGCCTGGCTGACCTCTGAACACTGCTCCTGTCGCTGCTCGTATCTGACTGATGAGTTGATCTTTCTGCCAGATAACAACCCTGACTCGCTTATTCCCTTTCCACGCCCCTTCTGCATCAAGGCCGGGGCTACCGCTGCGATCCGAGCAATTATGCCGGAGAATGGCGAAGAGCAAATGCTTGCCGATAAACATGGGGTACTGGTGCCGCACAGGTTGCTCAATCCTGATTTTTCTCTCCTGGCTCCTCCTCCCCCGTCTTTGCTCATTTTTCCTATCTATCAGGCTGACGCACCCCTTCAAATCGAAAAAATATCTGTCGCCCGGACATCGGCCCTGCTCATGACCTGTAATGTCAATGCCCGTAATCTTGCCGATCACGGTTTCCAACAGCTTGTTCAGCTTGCCCACTCAATCCCTGCCTATCGAATCGTTTACAGCAGCTTTGCCGAGTTCAACGAGCAGCTACCCGATCTTTTTGCACAGGCAGACCGATCAACATGATCCGCAACATGA
>JBATKL010000357.1:0-2434 GCA_049669385.1 Candidatus Electrothrix sp.
GCTTTGCCTCCAAGCTCTCTAGGGCGCTGACCAATTTCTTTCTTGATCTGCACACCCAAAAACACGGGTACACCGAGATGCTGCCGCCCTTTATGGTCAATTCCAAGTCCATGACCGGCACAGGCCAGCTTCCCAAGTTCAAGGAAGATCTGTTTAAGATAGAAGATTGGGATCTCTGGCTGATCCCCACAGCAGAGGTGCCGCTGACCAATATCCACAGTGACGAAACCCTGGCTGAGGCCGATTTGCCGATCAAATATACCGCCTACACGCCCTGTTTTCGTTCCGAGGCTGGTTCCTATGGCAAGGACACCCGAGGTCTGATCCGCCAGCATCAATTTGACAAGGTGGAGCTGGTCAAATTCACCACTCCGGAGACCTCTGCCGATGAACTGGAGTCTCTCCTGGCTGATGCCGAGGAGGTCTTGCAGTTGCTGGAACTGCCCTATCGGGTGGTCAGCCTCTGTTCCGGCGACTTGGGTTTTTCCTCTACCAAGACCTATGATATAGAGGTCTGGTTGCCTGGGAAAAATACCTATCGGGAGATCTCCTCCTGTTCCAATTTCCTTGATTTTCAGGCCCGCCGGGCCGGTATCCGCTATCGTCCTGATGGGCAGAAAAAAAGCCGCCTGGTCCATACCCTGAACGGGTCAGGACTGGCAGTGGGTCGGACCCTGTTGGCTGTGCTGGAGAATTATCAGCAGGAAGATGGGACAGTGCGGGTGCCCAAGGTGCTGGAACCGTATTTTAAGGATAGGTTTTAGATCGTTGCAAAAAAATATCAGGGCGACCGCCGGTCGCCCCTACGGCACAGCATGTAGGGTGGGCATAGACAAACAAGCAAAACAAGCGTAAGATCAATTGCAGCGAGTTGATCGACAGGTGATGAATCAAGTAAACACATTGCCCACCATACTTACAACGGAAGGTTAAGCGGTTCTGCATCCCGCCGGATCGCACCCTCCCTGACCAAAGAAAGGAGAGCACCATGGGATTCTTCAACACGATTCTTGAGAAGCTTGGTATCGGCAATGAAGCCGTTGCCGCTCCAATTCCAACGCCAGCTCCAGCCCCAACACCTAACGCCGATCCTGTGGCGAGCCCAGAACCGGAACTAGCAACGGAACTGGAAACGGAAACGGTTCCCACTGCACCGACACCTCGTTCGGTGGACCTCGTCGATGTTGTTGCACAACTGGAGCAGCGAGCAGAGGCAAACCCTCAGAAGCTAAACTGGCGAACCTCCATTGTTGACCTCCTCAAGCTCCTTGAGATCGACAGCAGCTTCACGGCCCGCAAGGAGCTGGCCACAGAGCTGGATTGCCCGGCAGCCCTGATGGAAGATTCGGCGCAAATGAACACTTGGCTCCACAAGACCGTGCTCGCTCGCATCGCCGCTAACGGAGGCAATGTGCCTCAAGATCTCCTGGACTGAACAGACGGCCCAATCACTCAATAAAGGAGTTGGACTATGAATATCACAGACATTCTCGCCCAGATGGGAGGGGTTCAGTCGATGTCCCAGGAGCTGGGCACCAGCGAAACCCAGGCGGCGAGCGGTGCCGCAGCATTGATTCCAGCTATCCTCGGTGGATTAAAAAAGCAAGCACAGTCACAGCCTTCGGGTACTGAAGGGTTACATGATCTGCTTGGGCAACTCGGCGGTGGTGACCTGCTCGACGACGTGCTGGCACCACAGCCGACAAATGTGAGCCGGGGTGACGGCGTCCTTGGACAGATATTCGGCTCCAAGGACGTGAGCCGCGCGGTCGCGCAGAACGCGGCTTCGGAGTCGGGGCTTGATCCGGCCCTGCTCAAGAAGATGCTGCCCATGATGGCAATGCTGGTTGCAGGCTACATGGCGAAGCAGGGTGGAGCAGAGGCCTCAGCGCAGCCTGCTCCAACAGGGCGCGGAGGCTTTTTGGGCAAACTGCTGGGCAAAGTGCTGGGCGGCCAAGGTGCATCCAGCGGGAGTCAGGGAACTGCTGGGTCGGGACTTGCTTCGATGCTTGATTTGAACGGTGATGGCAATCCGCTGGACGATATCCTGCGGGTGGTCGGCAAAGCAATGCATTAGCAACGCATCCTGTAGGGGCGAACCCCTGTGTTCGCCCTTGAATGTCGGGCAAACGCCATCAAAACATCCGTGCCCCAACCAAGCCCCTCAGCGTTTTGCACGCCCTACCTGACTGGGTTCCCAAGCTGGAGCCTGGGAACCAGATCAAACGTGTTGGCCCCAAAAAGGGCGACCGCCGGTCGCCCCTACCCCTTAATAATACTCCTTAATATACCCATAGGCCCGGTCAAACAGCAGCTGATCCTTATGCAGCTTGTACTTGAGCAAGGCCTTACGCAGCGACTGCTGCACCTCCCGCTCGCCCTGGCTCGATTGCTGCCAGCCGGGAAAGCGGACAACCCGGACAATGGCATCAAT
>JBATKL010000358.1:0-1932 GCA_049669385.1 Candidatus Electrothrix sp.
CGTATCGGCCCGACCTATCTGGAGCAGGCTGTCCAACTGCTGGATGCGGATCCAGACGTAGGTATTGTTTATTGCAAAGCCCGTTTTTTCGGGGATCGAAACAGTGAGTGGCAGCTGCCCGAGTACAGCCTGGAGGAGATGCTGCTCAACAACGTCATTTTCTGCACCTCCTTCTTTCGCAGAGCAGATTGGGAGACCGTGGGCGGCTTTGATCCGGCCATGATCTACGGCTGGGAAGACTATGATTTCTGGCTTTCCCTGATTGAACGAGGACGGCAGGTCAAGAGAATCCCGGAAATTTTATTTTATTATCGCATCCGTTCTGACTCCATGTTGCGCAGCAAGGAGAAGAAGCAGAAAGTCGCGATTCTTGTCAAAATTTTCCATAAACACGAAGCACTCTACAGGAAACACATTGATGTCCTTTTTGATCAGCTCGTAGATATCAAAGGGACCTATCTTGAGGCTGCCCTGTATCGGCGTAAGCAGGATGGTGAGCAGTACGATAAGCAACGCGAGCTTCTCGGCACCAGACGGGTTGATATTGAAACCAAGACCTTATCTTTTGAACAGATTCGTTTGCATAATTTGCATAATAAGGAGCTGTTGGAGCTTTCCCTGATCAATGAGCAGGCTATTATCAACATCAAGAGCGTAGAGGCGGAAACCGAGCAGGGCCGCAAGAAACTCTCTTTTGAAAGCAATGCGACCCTTGTTGACGACAACCTCTATTTTTTCACCAGCAAGGAACCCCGGCTGATGATTCGCCTGGAGGAACCCGCCCATGTCGATAAGGTGATCAAGCAGATCAGTTTGACCATTGAGCTGGATTATCTTATTATCGGGGACACCGTACCGGAGCATCTTGTCCGTAAGCTCAATGAGGAGCTTGCCGTTGCCCGGCCTACCCTTGCTGCGCTGAAAGAATATATGGGCAAGAAAGGAGGAGCGCAGTCCTTCTCTGCAAAAAATATCATAGAAAAGCTGCTGCTCTTTTGCACCAGTAGGGCTTATCGTGTTATTGTCCGCTCCGGGCTTTTTGATCCAAAATTTTACCTGCGCGAATATCCCGATGTCTTTTTTCAGGACATTGACCCGCTGATCCATTATTGTAAGGCTGGCTGGAAGGAAAACCGCAAACCCAATGCCTCGTTTGACCCGGAACAATATAAAGAGATTTACCAGATTGCTGCTGCTTCAGAGGTGAACCCCTTACTCCATTCTCTTGATAACAGGAAAGCGGATAGAAAAAATACATAATGAAACGAACCGGTATAATACTCCTTAACTGGAACGCTGCTGAGGACACCATTGGTTGTGTCCAGAATTTCCAAAATTTTCTTGGGGATAATCTTGAGGATAAAACAACCATCTATGTGGTGGATAACAACTCAGACCCGGAGGACAGAGAGAAAATTCAACAGGCCTGTCAGCATATCGTTTTTATCCGAAATGATAATAACCTCGGTTATGCGGGCGGCAATAATGTTGGTATTCGCAGAGCTCTGAAGGACGGGTGTGCATACATCCTGCTGATGAACAACGATGCCCGAATTGCGGAGAAAGATTTTCAGCTCTTGGTGCAGGCAATGGATGCCGAACCGGATCTCGGTATTGTCGGTCCGATTATCCGAGATCACAGCGGTGGGATACTCAATGCTGGTGGCAGGGATATAGGCTGTCACTACATCTCCCATTTCAAAGAGCCTGTGCAACCAGATACCCTCTACGATGTGGATTATGTCTCCGGGACGATCTGCCTCATTCGTTCCTCTTTGCTTGAACAGATCGGCCTGCTGGACGAAGCATATTTTTTCAGCGGCGAGATCGCTGATCTTTGCCAAAGAGCCAAAAAACAACGTAGCTCCCCGGATCCCTCCGGCGCATCCTGCCGCATTGCTATCAACCCGCTAGCCTCAGGCACCCATGACC
>JBATKL010000359.1:0-3205 GCA_049669385.1 Candidatus Electrothrix sp.
GCCCAGCACTGTCATCTTCTCCCGGAGCACTGCCTCGAATTTATCCTCAATCCTGCCGTAATAGACCTCACTGCCAGTGACTACCAGCCCGGCCTTGACCTTTTTCAGGGGTAAAACCCGAATCACCTTCACACCAGCTTCGGCAGGCTCGCCAGCCTTGGCAGACTCAACAGGATCGACAGACGTAGCAATGGCCACAGCCTCTGCAATCAAGGAACGTTCCCCCACCAGAGGAATCAGCCGGGTGGCAGCGACCTGTTCCCCTTTTTTAACCGGGGTATCCGTATGCAGGGTGGAGCACATTATCTCGCCCAACAGGTTAAAGCGATACAGCGCCTCTTTATCAATTTTGAGCAAACCGTCATAGGAGGCTCGAAGCGAAGCCTTGCCTTCATTGACCTTGTCTGAATACTCCACGCCCTCTCCGGCAAGAGCAGCTGCCAGCAGGCGGGCCGCCTCGTTTTCATGAATTTCCCCTTCTGAAAGCTCCAGGGCATAAATATGTTCTTTACCTAGCCGGCGCAGATGTTCCACATCCTCAAGACGGAGAATATGTCCTTTCTTAAAGGCACATCCTTTAAATTCTCCCTGAACAATTTCCGTGATATCATGGGGCAGCACCATGCCGACGGCCTGGTCTACCGGTATACGTTTTTTCATCTTTTCTCCGGCTCCTGTTCTTGTTTTGCTGTCAGCAACTCTTTTTTCTGGTAGAATACCGCATTCTCACAATCTCGTAACCTCGTAACCTTAACACTGCTGATACGAGAACGCATTATGAAATCGATATTATACTACGTCACGCGGCTTCAGCAACTCCGGCCAAACAGCATCCTATGGCCCGGCTGATCCTGCTCGACCAATCAAGAGAACCATTCGAGAAAAAACATGAAAAAAGAGCTCCTTGAAATCCTCGCCTGCCCTCAATGTAAAGGCAAAATAGAACTGAGTGAGGATGAAAACGCCCTGCTCTGCCATGCCTGCTTACTCTCTTATGCAATACGTGATGGCATTCCCATCATGATCATTGAGGAAGCCAAGCCCCTCTCCTCGCAACAATCCGCCTGATCTCCTGCAATATACCCTATGAGCTTCAGTATCCTACCAGAATTCTTCACACATTGGTTCAGCACCACTCTGCCTGATCTCGGCCAGTATCAGTTTGGGCAACGCTTCACTATTCTCTGCTTTTATATCATCCTGAGCAAGATGGCTGATATGATTATCAGCAGAATTCTGCTGCCGATTGCCATCCGAACCAGCTTTGATGCGGATGAATATATTGTTCGTTTCATCCGCCGTCCGGCTGTTCTGTCCGTCTTTCTCCTCGGACTTCTTCATGCGGCCCTGCTGGAACCGACATTTCCGCCGCCCTGGGACACAGCTCTGCCCAATGTGATCAAGACCCTGATTCTGGCGGTCTGGTGGATCTCCCTGATCCGGGAGATCACGGTCATGAATGCGAACAACACCGGCTGGGCCGTGAGCAAGTTCGATAAGACCAGATTCTACATGCTGAAGAACATCTCACGGATCATCATCCTCTTTGTCGGGATCATCTGGGGACTGGTCATCTGGGATGTTAATCTGACACCCCTTTTCGCTTCAGCCGGTATTGTCGGTATCGCCATTGCCTTGGCAGCCAAAGACACCCTGGCCAATTTCTTCGGCGGCATTGCCCTGTTCACCGATGCCGCCTATAGAGTAGGCGATTATATCATCCTTGACAGCGGCGAACGGGGTGAAGTGGTGGAGTTGGGCATTCGTTCCACCAAACTCAAAACCAGGGATGACGTGATGATCACGGTACCGAACTCGATCATGTCCACCACCAAGATCATCAATCAATCTGCGCCTGATGTCAGCTTTCGAATCCGTATTGATGTGAACGTGAGTTATGACAGCAACCTTCGCACGGTGGAAAAAGTTCTCCTGCAAGTTGCCGAGGAAAATACCGCCTTGGAAAAAAAACCGGAACCAAGAGTCAGGGTGCGCTGCTTCAGTGATTCATCCATTTTTCTTCAGCTCTTAGTCTGGGTGGAAGAACCTGCTCAGAGGGGGCTACAAACCCATAATCTCCTCAAAATGATCCATATCGCCTTTAAAGATAACGGAATTGAGATACCCTTTCCTCAGCGCACCTTGCATTTTGATAGGGATTTTGACACGAACGAAACAGATCCGAACCCCGGTCCAGACCTGGTCGCAGCTCTCACCCCTTCTCCTGAACCCGAGCCTTTGCCTGATGAAAAAACCTGATACCGTCATTATCTTGTACACCTCAGCCCTCTGACCACGCTGCCTACTGGTCCGCCGGGTGCTGACCGATTTACAGCAGGAGTTCCCCGAGCTCAAAGTTACGTCAGTGGACATCCTGACCAATCCAGGAAAGGCCTTACAGCAGAGGATCAAAATGATCCCAACCTTGCAGGCCGGGGAACAGAGGCTGAGCAAGTTCTTTCTCGGTCCTGCTGCTCTTCGGAAGTTTGTTGAGCAGGCTTTGCAAACCGAGCACAAACCACAAAAGTTGACATAACCGTGACATACCCTCTCATTTAAGGTATAATTTTTTCTATTACCTGCCCGACCTCGTCTATCCCCTGATTTATCATACTATTATTGCCTTGTTACATACAGGCTGAACTCGTTTCCCCCCCGATAGAATGCAAGCAAAAGCACCTACTACCTTTATACTGAGCTGCTTACTCTTTCTCGCAACCGCAGTGGTTCCGATAAATCTTCTGGCAAACTTTCCGGCAAACACAGAAGCCCCCCTACCCATTTTTGTCTCCATTGCCCCGCAAAAATGGCTGGTTGAGCAGCTAGGAGGAGATTTGGTCAAAACCCAGGTCCTGCTGGACAAGGGACAGGAGCCGCATACCTATCAGCCGAGCCCGGAAAAATTGACCGTACTCTTTCGCTCCCGCCTTTATTTTACAGTCGGAATGCCTTTTGAGCGGGAGATCGCGCGAAAAATAAACAGCCATAAAAACGAGAACACAGGCCTCCAGCTCATTGATGTGACAACAGGCATCAAAAAAATTCCGATGAATGCCCATCATCATGAAAAAAAGGATCATGAGGGGCACGATCAGCGCCGAAATGAGGAAGCAGCAGGCCAGGATCTGGACCAGGAGCACGCGGACCCGCATCTTTGGCTCGATCCACGTAATGTAGAAAAACTCGCCTCGGCCATGACAGAGGC
>JBATKL010000360.1:0-1757 GCA_049669385.1 Candidatus Electrothrix sp.
CGAATAATTCTGATGATGAGAAGGGTCTTCCCAATGTAGAGGTCACTGCAACCGTAACCTATGACAACGGTGCAACAGTCACCATAACAACGAAGACCGATAGCGATGGTAAGTACAGCTTCGGTAATTTGCTGCTAGATGAGGATTATGCCGCAAGCGCAACCGGCGGCGGTACGGAACCGCGAATTCTTATTACGGTGACCAGTCCGACCGGGATGATCAGCACTCATACTTCAGCAACAGATTTGGCTGAAGCGGATAATCAAGCAGATGATCCGACAAACGAACCGGCGGAGGTTGTTCAGGGTGGTTCTGATTTTACTAATGATTTTGGGTATAGATATAACGGCAGTATCGGCGACACGGTTTATCTTGATGACGGCGCAGGCGCAGGCGGTGTTGCTAACGACGGTCTTCAGAACGGAACAGAGGCAGGTATTGCGGATGTAACCGTGACCCTGACCGAAGCTGGTCCTGACGGCACCCACGGAACAGCAGATGATGTAACTGTTGGTACGAAGACGACGGATAGCAGCGGCAAATACAGTTTCACCGGTCTTGCTGCTGGTAAGTATCGGGTTAATGTTGACGAGAGTGATGCTGACCTTGGCGGTAAATCGCTGACCTCTAGCAATGATCCACAGGATATCACGCTGGCAGCCGGAGCAACGGATGACACTGCGGACTTTGGTTTCAATACCACCGGTGTGATCGGCGACCGAGTCTGGCTAGATGAAAACGGCGACGGTGTGCAAGATGCTGGCGAGGCGGGAATTTCCGGTGTGACGGTCTACATTGATACCGACAACAACGGCGGTTACACTGCCGGAGATATTCAGGCGGTCACAGACAGCAATGGTAATTATCTGCTTAAAGGGGTTGCTCCGGGTACGCATACCGTGCTAGTTAAAAGCGATACTCTGCCCGCAGGTCTAGCAGCCAATCCCACCGACGATGAAGACGGAGCAAGCACTCCTCATCAGATAGTCACGACGCATCCTCTGAGCGCAGGGGAAAATTATCTTACTGCGGATTTCGGTTATAACTGGGTTTCACCGGTGGATACCGATAATCCGTCCGCCGGTGCAACCGGTGCCATCGGCGACCGAATCTGGAACGATGCGGATGGCGACGGGGTGCAGGATGCCGGTGAAGTCGGTATTGTCGGAGTGACTGTGAAATTGCTCACCGACGATGACGGAGACGGCGTGTACGATGTTGAATTTAAGACGACAACAACCGGCCCGGATGGCCGCTACATCTTTGACACTCTTCCTCCGGGCAGCTATGTCGTGGCAGTGGACACCGCAAGCCTTAACACGGCGGGCTACAATACCACGCCGACCGGCGACCCCGACAGCATCTTGGATGGCAAAACCTCCAGCCCGGTGGTTCTGGCTCCGGGAGATGTGTTTGTTAATGCCGATTTCGGTTACAAGGCCGACGGAGATAATAATCCGGCGACGTTAGACAACGGCGGCCACAGCATCGGCGATCTCATCTATCTGGATACGAATGCCAGCGGTGCTTATGATTCGGCTGTGGATACCGGTATCCCCGGCGTGAGCGTGGTGCTGGAAGACAGTAGCGGCAATATTCTCGCCACGGCGATAACCGATGAAACAGGTGTGTACCGTTTCGACGGGTTGCCCGACGGAGCCTATACCGTCAAGGTAGCGGACAACGGCAATCTGCTGGACGGTCTCAGCGCAACAGGTTTTCCCGCCGGAGGCAGTGCGTATGAAAGCAGTGTCACC
>JBATKL010000361.1:0-10153 GCA_049669385.1 Candidatus Electrothrix sp.
GATGTTACCCGTGCAGATGATAGCACGCAGGCGGATGTTACGCATAGAGAATCGGTAGCCTCTGGTACTTCTTCGATTTCAAAGACGAAGATTATTCTCTAAAATTTCCATCTCTCTCCTTCCTTGCGGCGGATATGAATCTCTTATGCAGCATAAGGCTCACAAAGCTCATAAGGCTGTCATAGGGGCCGGGTTCGGCGATGAAGGCAAAGGGTTGTTTACCGATTACCTTTGCCGAAATGCCGAACGCCCCTTAGTTATTCGTTTTTCCGGAGGGCAACAGGCTGGGCACACGGTCATTCATGATGGTATCCGCCATGTTTTTTCCAATTTTGGATCAGGAACCTTGCAGGGCGCACCGAGCTATTTTGCACGATTCTGCACAATTGATCCTGTAGGAATCGTTAATGAGCTTGATGTCCTTCTTGAAAAAGGAATAGAGCCATTGCTCTATATTGATGCAGAATGTCCTGTTACAACGCCTTATGATATCTGTTACAATCAGCAGCACCATCCCCACGGCAGCTGCGGCGTTGGCGTTGGTGCTACGATCAATAGGGAAGAGCATTTTTACACCTTAACCTTTGCCGATCTTTTTTACCCCTGGGTCTTGGAAACCCGCCTGGAATTGATCAAAGGGTTTTATCAAGAGTTTTATAAAGAGTATTCGGATGTCGCTTTGGAGGATTTCCTGCAATGCTGCTCTGTTATCACCAGATCAGCTTGGATTCGAATGAGCAGGGGGCTGCCGGCGGGACTGTTCAGTGATTATATCTATGAGGGATCTCAAGGGCTTCTGCTTGATCAGCATTATGGTTTTTTCCCCCATGTCACTCGCTCCAATACCGGAACAAAAAATATCCTCTCCCTGTGCGCAGATCATGTGCCGGAAATATATCTGATCACCCGAGCCTATCAGACCAGACATGGGCTAGGTCCTCTGTCTTATGAAAACCTTCCCCATAATATCAAGGAAAATTCTTTAGAGACCAATATCTGTAATCGTTTTCAGGGAGAATTCAGGCGGAGTTTGCTTGATCTTTCTTTACTGGAATACGCAATGGATCGAGACCGCTTGATTGCTGCTGATCCTGGTAAATGCCTTGTGCTTACCTGCCTGGATCATATCAGCGATGAATACCGATTTATCCTGCACGGGAAAATTATTCATTGTGATGACGAGGTTGATTTCGTTAAAAAAATAGCTGCGCACCTGAAGATCAGGAAGGTATACACGAGTGCCTTTGATGATTCTGTTCATATCAAGAGGCATGTTTTATAGTAGGCCGTTTTGTAGCTACCTTTTGCAAGGCTACTACCATTTGGGATCAAGATGGTAGCTGAGCGCTTTGATTTTATAGCGGCCTTGTACTTTAACGAGAAAAAAGGTGATTGTTCCGGTATTCGAGGTTATTTTTTTCGAGGTATATATGAGTTGCACCTTGAATCGACCGGTAAGGCTTGCTCCTTTATCCCGGATATCTGTCTCCAGAAGATCAATGCTGTACTCAATGGATGTGGTCGCGTTGAAAAGCTGCTTGTATTTTTGACGTATTTTCGAAAAGAGCACATCATTCTCTAGAGCCCCTTTCGCGAAGAAGAGAGAAAATTTCTCTATATCCCTGCTCATATAGACGGTTGTATAGCTCTGGACAAATTCACGGAGAGATTGCTGTATTGAAATGCTTGGCGTGCTTTGTTCGGTATCCTGTGCAGATAACTTTTTTGTGCGAGCTTTTTGAGTACGAACTTTTCTTTCCCTTGGCTTAACAACAAGAGCTTTGTGATAACGAGCCCCTGAAAAAACTGAGCTGGAGTTTTCCTGCTTTGGAGCGTGTTGTACGGCTCCTGCTGGAGCAGTAACCTTTTTTATTCTTTCTTCGGCAGGTTGTTCTTGTTCCAGAATATCTGAAAAAAGATCGCTTCTTTTTCCAACCTCTACGATAGATCCGTCTTCTTTTTCCTCTTGATCAGATTTTTTACTGTCGTTGTTCTCGGTCTGGACATGAGAAGAGGAAATTGGTGAGGAGAATTTTTTGACTTCAATATCGCTTTGCTCTTCGAAAGCAAGATGTTGGATTTGAGCGATGTTTTCAGAAGTGAGCGGGACAAACGTTATATCATCCTGAGAAACCTGATGTGATAATTGTTCTGATATTTTGCTTGTAGGAAGGGAGAGTTGTTCCTGTTCTCTTACCTGAGTTTGAACAGCGGGTGTGCTCGATTCAAAGACATAATCTTTAGTTGAATGGTCCTCAACGATTGGAGGAATTTTTTTCGTCAGTGGCTTTACGGGAGAAGGCGCGCGGGTAACCTTGCTGATATTCTTCAGCATGGCACGTTTTTGATAGTTAATCGAGATGCTCACGATAACAAGAATGATAGCCCCGGTAATTAATGAAAAGAGGTAAAGGTATTTTTTTTCCCGCTGCTGAGGCGGTGGGGGAGTGTTTTTTCGGTGCCTCCAAGCTGACGGGGAAGGTGAGGCATTATTCTCCTCCTTATCAGTGTTGTTTATAATACGTTGGTAGGCTTTGGTAATTTCAATGAACTTGGATGTATCGTTTTTGTTGGAGGTATCAGGGTGATATTTGATGCTGAGTTTTCGATAAGCCTGTTTTACCTCTGCAATATGAGCTCCTGCTTGAAGGCCAAGAATTTTGTGATTATCACTGATATTTTTTTGAGGCGCAAAAATGTTTTGGATATGATTGAGTTCGCGAGTGAGATAGGTCAGAGATATTTGATACCTTTGACAAAGCGAGTTAATCACTTTGAGTTCTTCTTTATTATTGCGGGCTATTTTTTTTTGCAGCTCGGAGCAGGCTGAAGTGATTGCCTCGTCTTGAGCAATAAAAAAGATGAGTTCCTCGGTGGAAGGACGCAAGGAAATTTTCTGGACAAGAAGTTGTTCGGCCTGCATTATTGGAGTGTAGGAAGAGGTGCGTTTTGTAGAGAGAGGTTGGCAACCCAAAGGTCGCCACTGATGAGGCTGTCGATTTTTTTACTGGGAAGGCGGCTAAAGCGAATCTCTACCCCTTGCTGACATTCTTCAGGGACTATAAAGCTCAGTGAGAATGGAGTCCAGTCCTGATTTGGCTCAACCATTGCTGTTGCAGCCTGCAGAGAACAATCTCGTCCTGCTATCTCAATAAAGGGACGCTGGTCAGTTGTCATCTCTTTGCTTTGCAGCTCGCCTGTGAGTGTAACGTGTTGTCCTGCCGAGAGTGGAACAAATTGTTTTACATGACGAAAGTGAATATTTGTTTCTCCATTGAACCGAAGATGCAGGGCTGTTTTTTTCTCTCCCTGATTTTGCACCTCAACTTCAACCTCTTCGGAGCGCCAAGTACGCCAGCCAAATCCTCCTTTGACCAGAGGCGTGGAAAAATTACCGTTATAGAGAAGATTATCCGCCGGGTAATACTCCTTCCAAAGTAAAGCAGCGGTGTTACTTTTCTGATTATTTATCAAGAGATTAATATATTGAAGAACCTGTTTTTTTTCTAGTTGCGTGTGATCCATCTCGGTCCAAAGAAACTCAGCTTGCTCCATATTTTTCATGCGTACGGCATGGAGAAAAAGTGAAACATAATTTTCTTTACCCATTTTTTTCATCAGCTCAGCTGGTTCCGACCAGAGAATAAAAGCGAACTTGAGTATTTTTTGTTTCGTTTGCCTGCTGAGATTTTCTTGCTGCAAGAGCCAAGAAAGATCAGCTTCGAGAATATCCTCTCTTCCGAGGAGGTAGGCCAACATTGCCTTTTCCCAACGCCAGCGAAGAACGTCCTGCATCAAGCTGTCAAGATATTCAAGTATTTCAAGAGAGCGAGTGGTGTTCCCACTGTCGTTTTCTAGCTCCGCTAGCGTGAGCCACGCTGGTATGTAAACAGGGTTGGCTCGTAAGGCTTTCTGTAACCATTTTCTGGCATTTTTATGATTCCCTTGGAGGATCTCTTCCTTGCCATACGCAACTAAAAGACGTGGCTCGCTTTGGAGTTCTCTGATCGCTTTGCTTGTAGCCATGCTGTACGATGCTTGCGCAACGATGGTAACACGCAACTGATAGAGCGTCAGTGCTATTAATCCCAAAAAAAGAATAAAGCGCAAGAGGTTGTAAGGCCGCATAAGCGAGGAGTTCCTCCCCGCTCTTAGTGAGCAGGGAGGTTAACTGATTAACTCAGCATGATTGATTATTAACGTATACTGCAAGTCATTGGACAGTAGGGGCACGGGGAGAGATTCTTTCAAGAAAAAAAGAGTTATCCGTTATTGCCGGAATCGCCATAGTTGTAATCATAATGGTATGCGTAATAACTGTACTTGCTGTATGCGCCATAGCCCTTTTGTCGTCCTGTTTTGTTAATGATACTACCAAGAATTTTACCGTTAACATTTAACACAGAGCGTCGGAAATGTTTCACTCCGTCACGAGGAGTTTCACCTTCAACAGTAACCAGGATGAGACCGTCCACCATATTAGCAAGGACCAAAATTTCGGCAAATCCCTGAAAGGGAGGAGCATCAAGGATAACGTGACTATAATGTTCGTTAACAGTTTTTAATAATTCACGCATCCTGTTCGAAGCAACCAGTTCAGCAGGGTTAGGTGGAAGTGGTCCACTGGAAATATAGTCTAAGCCCTTATAATCAGTTTTTTGAATAACCTCTTTCAGGGTGCAAATTCCACTGAGAACATTGGAAAGTCCTTCACCTTTTCGTTCTGCATCAAAAACACGATGAAGGCTGGGCTTTCTTAGGTCCACGTCAATAATGAGGCAGTTATCTCCGCTGGAAAGATAGGAGAGCGCTGTGTTGGTGGATAGAGAGCTTTTACCAGCACCTGGCAAAATGCTGGTTACAAGAATAGTTTTTGGGGGGTGCTCAGCAGCAGAGAGATCAATTGAGGTGATCGCTGTGCGAACTGATTCGGCAACAGGTGAACGTGGATCTGTATATGATTTCAACGCCATATCCTTACGTTTATTGACGCATTCCTTGTCAAAAGGAATGAGTCCAAGTACAGGAATATGAAATCTTTCAATCAGTTCTTCAGGATTTTTAATAGTATCATCGAGATACTCTAGGAGAAAGGCGAGTCCTATACCACTAAACAATCCCAGTAACAAACCTAAAAGTAAATTACGGGCTACTTTGGGGCTGGAAGGATACAGAGGTACTCTGGAACGATCCACAATATTAATATTTGTGACAGCAGAGCCTACTGTTGCCTCAATTTCTTTCGCTCGTTGCAAGAGGGTTTCATAGATGTTTTTATTGCTTTCAGTTTCCCGAAGAAGTATTTTGTACTGGGTAGCCCTGTCATTGAGCTCAATAGCCCTTTGTTCTTGCTCCAGTGCTTTAACTTCCAAGTATTCTTGTTTTTTTCGTGCTGCTTCGTAATCGTTTTTTATTGATTCGATAATAAAAAATTTCTCTTCCCGTAGCCGTCCCGTAATGTCATTAATTTTAGCCTGGAGCTGCTGCATCTTGGGATACGCAGGTTTGAAGGTTGTGGAAAGATCTTCATATTCTCCTGCCAAGAGGGAATATTCTGCCTTAAGTCTCTTAATGAGATCGTCCTGCAGGATCTGAGGGAGATTTTGGTTCTCCTTACTGATAGCTTGCTGATAGAGCGATTCTTTGCCGATGCGTTCAGCGCGGGCCTTAGCCAAGGCATCATTGAGTTCTTCCAATTGCCGCATAATCAGATTCAGCTTTGGGTCCATGGAAACCAGACCTGCTTGACGCGAGAAATTATTAAGTTCTTTTTCAGACTGTTCCAGTTTTATCTGGGCTGCCAATATTCCCTTTTCAAGGAACTGAGCAGCGTTTTGGGAGGATTCCATATTCGTGTCCATGAGCATCTGGACAAATTCCTCCATAGCGGTATTCACCACAGCAGCGGAGAGTTGCGGATCCGGTGATTCAAAACTGAGTTCGATGAGCTCACTATTGCGTACCGGAGATATTTTCAGGTCATCTTGAAGTTGTTTTACTGCGTCGTCGGTGTGGAGACGATCTTTCCCTTCTTGATCCAAAAGTTCATCTGCTTCCGAGCTGAAGCGGATGAAGTCACGGATTGAAGAAAGGGAGAGCTGAACAAGAGATGCAAACGAGGCATCCTCATTTTGCCCTCTCTTCATTTCTTTGTTAAAAAAAGGATTATTTAAGAGATCAAGCTTTTCGATAAGACGTAGAGACAGTTGCTCACTTTCCAGGAGATTGACTTGGGTTTGCTGGAACTCCATGGACTTAAGCACATTCGTCTGGGTGTCTTCAAAGCTGGTTACCTGTCCCTGCGAGGCTGATGCCTTCAGCGTTCCTTTTCCTTGAAACAGAGGGGTGCTTGTCAGGGTAAAGAGCGTTACAGCAGAAAAAATAAAGAGAAGACTGAGGAGGATAACCCATTTACGACGAATAAGAACATCAAGGTAATCTCGCAAATGAATTTCTTCATCCTGCAGCGGAGCGACTGTTTCCTGGTAGTCGACTGAGGGGAGATTTTGGTACCCCCCCCTGGAGGGGCCGACAATTATTTGCCGTTCTAAGCCATTTGACTGTGGTTGATTCATAACAGTTGTTCAATTGTTTCTGATAAGGAATGGAGATCAAGCTCTATTCTGCGCTGTAACAATTATTGCAGTTTTGAACAGGATACCGCTTTTGCATTTTTACACCAAGAATTTTATTCAATGGGCGTTGCTTGTTGTTATTATTTTTTGCGAGCAACATGCGAGAAAAACAGACTTCCATGCTGAAGGAGGATGAATAATGTAATAAAATAAAGTAGATTTGCAGGGAGGCGCCAGCCGAAGTCAACTATACCATGAATGACGAAGCCGATAATTGCGGCGATCGAAACAAAGGAGATAACAGTCGATGAAGGAAGCTTGTAGAGCTTTTTTTTTGTATAGGGCCACATCTTTCGTATTTGCAGAAGGAGAAATGCGGTAAGAGTACAGAAAAAGAAAAGAGCCAGGGGCAAGCCCAGTTCAATGGCAAATTCTAGATAGTCATTATGTGCCCTGTCGAAGGTAATGTTTTCTGGAAATAATTTGAGATAGACAGCTGAAAGTAAAATATAGGAGCCGATCCCTGTACCGGCCAACAGGTGATCACTAAGCATAGGGAGACTGGATAACCAGATGTTGACCCTCGCCTGCCCACCTTGCTGAATAAACATAAAACGGTCAAGTACAGAAGTGAAGCCTATAATAGAACCATAAGATATAGTGAATAATACAAAAAATCCTGAAAGGAGCAGTTTGTTTTTGGGGCTGACAGGAAGGGTGATAAGAAGTGTTGACAGTATAAAAAGCATAGAAATAACACCTCCTCTGGACTGAGAAAAGAGGACTGCCAACATAATGATAGAGGTGGAAAAAAGAAACAGGAATCCTCGGAGGCGACGGTTGGATATATGGTCTATGGCGGATCTTTTTTTTGTGCGCCTTCTTTTAGAGGTGCTTTTTTTTAGAGAGACAACGTTTTTTTGAGGCAATGCTTTGAAGCGGAGAAGTGCTACTCCGACAGCAAGAGGCCAGATCATGTTCAGAAGAGCTGCATATTGATTTTTGTAAATGATAGTTCCCCGAGCCATTCCTTTGAATTGCTTGATATCGCTTAACCAAAGTACACCGAGCTGTGGATTTGTCGCCTGCAATAGCCCATACACTGCTTCCAGTATACCAACGCCGATACAGGTGAGAAGGACTTTTTCAAGAAAGGACCGGTCAGCTTTGAGTAAAATTTTGAGACTCAGTGCATAGAGATACAACGCAACAAGAAAGGATGCTGTAAGTATTACTGAATTACTGTTATACCCTAATGGCGCATAATGAATATCAGTTGCTGCCAGTTGATTTGCAGTTTGCAAAAAGGAGGCGCGGGTTGGCGAGAGTAATCTGAGCCAACTCAACGGAATGGGAATGAGAGAAAGTATTATCCAAAAGATAAATAAAAAAAATAGAATATGGCCAATGGAAAATGGCTGACTGCTTGATACGTGCTTACTGTTGAGGAGTAGCCACCCCCCTAAAATAAGGATGATGAACGAGGTGTATACTCCTGTAACAATAGGATGTACTGCTCCGAAAAGCAAGGGGATTGTCCCGACCAGAAAAAGTACAGAGTACTGCGCAGTTTTTTGAAATTTGAGGTTGTTGTTCACTGCCGCCTGTCGACAGATGGGTTGCGGTAGTTAATTCCGGTTCCCATGAAACCGAGATCAAATCCTAGTCCTGTTGATAACAGACCGGAGCTACTTGATTCAGCATAGACGACATCTTGATCTTGGAGCTTGATGTTATTACCGACCCCCTCTTGTAATTCGCTGAAACTCAGACTGATAATATTACGTTTTCCATCTCCGGTGTAGCGAATCAGCTTGATTTTATCGTTATCTGCATAGGCTGTCAGGCCTCCTGCAAGGACAATAGCCTCAGTGATGCTCATTTCTCCTTTCAGGGGGTAGGTGCCTGGCTTTCTTACAGCACCATCTATGAAGCATTTCCCGGCTTCTGGAACAAAGATGGCATCACCACCTGCGATGGCAATATTATAGTTCATATCACCACGTTTTATAAGCGCGTCCAGATCAATAATATAATTTTTAACGGCACCCGTTTTACGATCTTTGCGAGACAGATAGGCTATTGCTGCTGAATCCGCAGTGACTCCTTCGGCAACAGCAATAATATCAAGCAAACGGCGTCCTGAAATATAATCGTAGCTGCCCGGCGTAGTGAAGGCTCCACCTAAAGTTATTTGATCACTTATTTTTTCTTTTACAAAAACAGAAACATGGGGGTCTTTCAGGTATTTTTCTTTGAGGAGCTGCTCAATCTTTTCTTCTGCTTCTGCTGCTGTGAAGTCAAGGACTTCTACCTGATCAAGGATAGGGAGGCTTATGTAGCCTCTTGAGCTGACGCGAGTTTCAGTATTGAGTTCTTCGGATTCTAGAACATTGACAGTAATGAGGTCACCCGGTCCCAGTTTGGATTCAGCTTCTTCTGGAGGAGCAGTGAGCACCGAATCGAACATGTTTTGTTCAACAGTCCTACTGGACAGTTGATCATTTTGCTGAGTAAATTCTTCGAGTTCAACATTACTCTCAAACTGCTCCTTGGCACATCCGCAGAGTATTAGTGCAAGAGCAAGAGCAAACAAAAGGGACAGGGGAATTTTTTTTGTGATCATTTTCAGTAACGGCTGAGGATGAAAAGCTTTCTAGTACTTTAGTTCGTAAACATAATGACCTGACGAACCAAAAAAGAAAGAATGAAATTTCAAAGGCTATCGAAACGATAGCCTTTTGAGGTAAATCCCTTAAGCCAAGGTGTTAAAGCAAGGATTAACGGTTCGAGCTGGGATTTCTCGGAAATGCTGGAGGTCTAGCATTATCGCTGGCCCTGTTGTTTGGCGCTGTCCCGGCGGGGGTCTGCGAAGGCGGCGTGGTGGTGACACGCGGTGTCGGAGTGTCGTCATCATTGTCATCTTTTGCATATTCAACAGCTCCCCAAACTACACCTGCCGTTACCAAGCCGCCTGTAACAAGAGCGGCCGTGCTCATTCCGGCAAACATACCGCCACCGGCAGCAACACCGGTTTCAGCCGCCGCAACGGTTTCAGCCGCCGCAACGGTTTCTGCCGCTGTAACGCCACCGCTGCCAACATCTGACTGAGCCAGAACGATGTAGTTATTGCTGTCAACGATCTTTGCACCTTCAACAGTGCTGAAAATCATACGACCTTCGTAAACACCGATTGCGGTTTTACCATCCTCGGTCACTTGCATATAACCGCGAACCGGGGTGTTTGTGCTCGCATTAAATATGACGTCGGCAACCGTGTGTTGGCCGTCCGAGGTGTAAAAAGCCATTTTTCCTATAGCCCCGCTAAGAATAAAATCGACTTTTCCTTTTTGGAGAAGGAGATTGAATTGTTCCTGCTCGCCCTTAACAGCCAATGCGGTTCCGTTGGCCCCGACAATTGAAACACCCGTTGATTTTATCATGCATTTTTCATTGCAAACCAACAGAGCTTCCTCGTCAACAGGATTTTGTCCAGTCATGGTGTCTGACAAACTGCCACCTTTGTACACAGAGATGTTGCCTTCCGCAAGTATGCCGGCTATTGCCTGTGTGCTTGT
>JBATKL010000362.1:0-2204 GCA_049669385.1 Candidatus Electrothrix sp.
AGCCTTGCGAGAAAATAAGCATTCTGCCCGCGATATTGCTGAAGCGAGAAAGCAGCTTATGAACCCGGCGACCAAGTTCATCCTTGATTTTATCCACACTGTTGATCTTGAGCCGCTCCTTGATGATGTACGAAAGGGCTTAGCGGGATTGAAGGGCGATGAAATCGTCCGGTTGGAACAATTGGAACAATTGGAGTAATTGGAGCAATTGGAACAGTTCGAACAGTTCGAACGACTAGATATTTTTGACAAACAGGGTAAAGAGGTGTAACCATGCCGGAGAAGGGAGAACAGGCCACCCCGGATGCATTGTTACGGGAGAAACTGATCGGGTTTCAGCGAGAAATCGCTGAGCTGAAGCACATCAATCGGGAGCAGGCGGAAGCCGCTGAACAGCGGGAACAGGAGCTGCTTCTCGGCCTTTTTGAGGTGTTGGATGCTTTTGACAATCTGGAGAAAAATATCCAGGGCAAAGAGGCACTCCTGGATAAGATCGGGCAACGTTTTGTCAAAAGTACTTGTGCAATTCAGCGCAAACTCTTGCGTCTGCTCCGATCCCGTCACATAGAGCCGTTAAAATTTCCGGAAAACAAGGCCCGGATGGAGCAGTGCAAAATAATTGCCACCCAAAATGATCCGGCTTTGGAAAACGAAGAGATTATTTCGGTGGAGAAAAAAGGGTATATGGAGACCGAGTGCAAGAGAATCCTCCGTAAAGCTGAGGTCGTGACAGTGTGCAACGACGGCCCCCCGATGATCTCTGTTTATCCCTCCGAAGATTCTAATAACTCCTGAATCCCCTTCCAGGCCAGTCCGGCCATGTTTGTAAAACTGTTCCGGGGTAAAAAATTATTTTAAGGATGAGGGCCATTTCATAGAGGTGTGCAGGATTCGTAGAATAATGACAGCACTATTTTGTTCGAGATAGGGAATAATATACGGTAAACCTGTGATAACCAATTCTCTGGTTCCGGTAACTCGACCTGGTCTCCCGATTCCGGGCTGATCCGCAAGAAGTTCGATAGACTCCCTTATTGTTTGGGCGACTTTTTGTGCAGCCGCAGGATTGTCTACCGCAATATACTCTACTGCCGCATCAAGGTTTTCAAGTGCCTTGTTTGTCCATCTAATCCGCATCGACATTCCACCGGGCAAAATGCTCTGCTACTTGCTTGTCCGAGGCTAAATCTCCGTTTGCCGCCTCATCAAGTCCAGAGTTTACTTCGTGAACAAACCATTCCTCGTAACTGAGAAAACGTTGAATCGCTTGATTGATAACCCAAGTGCGTGAACGGTTCATGACTTTTGCCATAGAATCGACACGATTTAGAACACTGTTTTCCATGCGGATTGTTGTTGCCTTCATCTTAACCCTCTCAGGTGGAGTTAATTGTAATCGAATGTATTCATCATGAATATATTGTAGCATTGGTTACGTATTTTACGCAAGAGGAATAAAAGACTCGCTACTCCATTGCCAAGGCAATCAGCCGATCCAGCAGGGCCGGGAAGTCGAGCCCGGCTTGGGCTGCCGCTTGGGGCAGGAGGCTGGTCGGGGTCATGCCGGGAATGGTGTTGGTTTCCAAGAGGAAGATCTCATCGTCCCGGATGATCATGTCTGTGCGGCTGTAGCCTCGCAACTGCAAGGCCCGGTGTGCGGTGAGGCCGTATTGCTGTGCCTTGTCGCGGATGCTGTCGTCCACCTCTGCCGGGCAGATCTCGCGGGTGGCACCGGCTTGGTACTTGGCCTCGTAATCAAAGAAATCGTATTTTGCATCTGGGATGATTTCCACCAAAGGCAGGGGCGTTAATTCCTCATTACCGAGCACGCCCACCGTGATTTCTCGGCCTTGGATAAACTCCTCCACCATAACCTGGTTGTCGTGCTCAAAGGCGGTGGACAGGGCAGGGGAGAGCTGTTTTGCTTCCCGAACAACGGACATGCCGAGAGAGGAGCCCTGGCGGATGGGTTTGACCACCACCGGCAGGCTGAGCTTGGCAAGCAGAGGGGTGGAATCGGCGATATGTTCTTTGCTGGCCATTTCCCAGGCTGCAATGGGCAGGCCGTGCAGGCGGTACATGATTTTGGCGAGGTTTTTATCCATTGCCAGGGCACTGCCCAGCACCCCGGCTCCCTGGTAGGGGATGCCCAGCAACTCCAGCATACCCTGGACTGTGCCGTCTTCGCCGTGGATGCCGTGCAG
>JBATKL010000363.1:0-1575 GCA_049669385.1 Candidatus Electrothrix sp.
AGCTATGACTGGGATCGGGAAATCGCGACCTGTCACCCAGAGTATTATCGCTGGGAACAGCAGGTCTTTCAGCAGCTCTTGAAAAAAGGCCTGGTGTATCGGAAAAAAACCACGGTCAATTGGTGCGATGATTGTGCCACAGTTCTGGCCCGTGAGCAGGTCATTGACGGCTGCTGCTGGCGTTGCGATCAGCAGGTGGTGCCGAAAAATATGTATGGCTGGTTCCTCAAAATTACTGACTATGCTGATGAGCTTCTGGATGATCTGGAGCAGCTGGGCGGGTGGCCGGAAAAAGTGGTCACCATGCAGCGGAACTGGATCGGGAGAAGTCAGGGGCTTGCCTGTGATTTTCAAGTGGAAGGTGAAGAAGAGAAAATCACGATTTTCACCACCCGACCAGATACCATCTACGGTGTGACCTTCATGTCATTGGCTGTGGAGCATCCCCTTGTCGATACCCTGATTGCCGGAACAGAGCATGAACAACCGGTTCGCCAGTTCATTGACCAGACCCTGGTAGAAAAACAGCGGATGGCTATGGATCAGGAACCAGAGAAGCATGGTGTCTTTACCGGGAAATACTGCGTCAATCCCTTTAACGGCGATCGCGTGCCCATCTATGTGGCTAATTTTGTGCTCATGGAGTACGGTACCGGGGCTGTCATGGCCGTGCCTGCCCATGATCAGCGCGACTTTGATTTTGCCCGTAAATATGATTTACCTGTGCATCCGGTGGTTCAGCCGGAGGAGAAGCTTGATGCTTCCACTATGGAGGCGGCCTGGGAAGGCGACGGCATTTTAGCTGATTCAGCGGAATTCAGTGGCCTGACTTCGACTGAGGCGAAAAAGGCCATTATTGACCATGCAGAACAAAAAGGTTTCGGCAAGCAGCATATCACCTATCGTTTGCGGGACTGGGGGATTTCTCGCCAGCGCTACTGGGGCACGCCTATTCCAGTTATTCATTGCGATGCCTGCGGCGCAGTGCCTGTTCCTGAAGATCAGCTGCCCGTACTTTTGCCCGGTTCCCAGTCTCCGTACGGCAGTCATGCGCCTTTGCATCAGCAGGAGGCGTTTTATACCGTAACCTGTCCGCAATGTGGTCAGGCTGCAAAACGGGAAACCGATACTATGGATACCTTTATGGAGTCATCCTGGTACTTCGGTCGTTACACCAGTCCCCGCGCCGATGCACCCATTAATACAGAGGCTGCAAAGTATTGGCTGGCTGTGGATCAGTACATTGGCGGAGTGGAGCATGCAATCCTTCATCTGCTCTATGCCCGTTTCTTTACAAAGCTCCTTCGTGATCTTGGCTATCTCAGCATTGATGAGCCGTTTAATAATTTGCTCACCCAGGGCATGGTGATCAAGGACGGAGCAAAGATGTCCAAGTCCAAAGGGAATGTGGTGGATCCCCATGGTCTGATAACCCAGTACGGTGCAGACACTGTGCGTCTCTTTTCCCTGTTTGCAGCCCCGCCGGAGAGGGATTTGGAGTGGAACGCCCAAGGGGTTGAGGGTAGTTTTCGTTTTCTTAACCGGGTGTTTCGCCTGATTCATTCGCAGAAAGAA
>JBATKL010000364.1:0-2122 GCA_049669385.1 Candidatus Electrothrix sp.
TCTTTAAGAAAAAATTCCCCTTAAGCAAATCTTAAGCAAAATACTATGCGTATAATTATACATGTTTCTTAAAAAAATCCAAAGGATGTTATCAGATCACACCGAATTCTTTGCTGCCAGATTATCCTCTGAAAGTATCGCCTGAACAAAAGCGGTCTTGCTGAAAAAACAACCGTTCCATCATGAGCAGTAAAATCTGACTAAAACTTGACCACAGTCATTTTCCCTCTTGACCTTTTTCTCGACCGCGCTTAAATTTCGACCTGAGTCAATATTTAACATAATGTTGCGCAACGCTCTGGGCATCTATACCTAGGGGCACGGTGCGCCGTGCATCTACCGTTCAACATATTTTCAACAAAACTCCAACAGGAAAAGGCTCCTTTTTTCAAAATATACTATGGCAGGATTACGGGAACAAAAGAAAAAGGCGACCAGGGCCGCAATCATGAAAGCGGCAATCACTCTCTTCGGCGAACGGGGTTATCAAAGCACCAGCGTTTCCACCTTGGCCAAGACTGCAGGTATAGGAAAAGGAACCATTTACTCCTATTTTGCCTCAAAGAATGAAATCCTGCTGGCCTTCTGCGAAGAAGAACTGTCTTTTATCTATAAAGAAATAAAGAACAAACTCGACCCAGACGCCCCTTTGGTGGAAAAAATGCTCTTGGTTTTCATGAGTGAATTCCGTTTTGTTACCAAAAATAAAGATTTCGGACGGACTCTCCTGCGAGAACTGACCTTTCCCAAAGAAATCACCATTGAAAAGTCAAAAATGATTGAGGAACGTTTCCTTAATCTTTTTGTCAAAATATTTCAAGAAGCCCAGGAAAAAGGACAGCTGCGTCGTGATATCGAGCTGATTATCACAAGCGGACATTTCTACGGACTGTACCTCATGGCGCTTTCAGCCTGGTACTCCGGTCGCCTACACACCGAGGAAGATGTCCGCGAGTCCTTGGAACTGATGATTGATCAGGCCCTGACCGGGCTCATCCCGCAAGAAACACCTGCACATGCTTTAAACCGAAAAAACGGCTCATGAACGCACCCAATTCGAAAACCCTGCGCGGAAAAATTGTTTGGTTTATCCTGAAAAATCTTCCCGGCCTTTTCTTTATCCTGATCCTGCTGGGTGCAGCCTTACTGGTCGGACAACGGGTTGGCGAACAAAAGGCAGCCCGTAAGGAAGAACTCAAAAACTCCACTGCGGTGGAGGCACCGCCGACCAACGTCGTTGCGCTGGAACTCAAGCCGACGGTTTTGCGAGACAAGATCACCCTACCCGGCCTCATAGAGCCTTGGACAAAACTAGCGCTGATGGCCAAAATCGAGGGCAGCATTGAAGAAATTTTCGTCAAAGAGGGCGATCATGTCAAACAGGGTCAGCTTATTGCCCGGATTGAAAACGCGGATTACCGGATCGCGCTGAAATCCGCCAAAGCAGCGTATTCCTTGGCCCAGGCAGATTATTCCCGCAACAAGACCTTGCGCAAAAAAGGCATCTCCACCCAGGCTAATCTGGATGAACAGCAATCAAACCTGAGCCAGACCAAGGCGGCAGTGGAAAACGCCGAACTCGCCCTTTCCCGCTGTCAGATTACCGCCCCCATCTCTGGAATTATCAGTCAACTGAATGGTGAAGTCGGGATGGTGGTCAACCAGATGATGCCTCAACCTATTGCCGAAATTCTCCAAATTGACCGGGTCAAGGCTGTGGTTGCTATTCCCGAGGCAGATGTTAACGCCGTACGGCAACTCAAACAAGTTGGTGTAGAAATTCGGTCACTGAATAATGCCCGCTTCCAGGCCCAAGTTCATTTCCTGGCTCCGGCCCCGGAAACCCTGGCCCATGCTTACCGGCTTGAACTGGCTTTGGATAACCCGGAGGAACAGATCCTTCCTGGCATGTTCCTCCAGGCAAATATTGTCAAACAGAGCAAAGAGGACATTATCGCGGTTCCTCTGTACACAGTTATCTCCCGAATTGAGGAACAGTTTGTCTATGTAGCAGAGGATGGCATTGCCCGCAAACGACCAGTGGAAACCGGTTTTACCGAGGGCTGGCAGATCCTGATCCGGAGCGGACTCCACCATGGTGAAAAGGTCATCATCCAGGGGC
>JBATKL010000365.1:0-5624 GCA_049669385.1 Candidatus Electrothrix sp.
TTTCCCCTGTATTACAAAAAGGAGCCAACATGTCGACAATTGAAGCAATTTGCATCAGTAAAAAAAAAGGTATCCCTAAAAGCCCCATTCAAGAAGCAACTTTTGAAGTCGGCTTCGGCATTCTCAAAGATGCTCATGGTGGTGATTGGCATCGACAAATATCCTTACTTGCTGGCGAAAGCATAGATAGGGTCAAAAAAAAACTCCCCCAGCTCACGCAGGGTGCCTTTGCAGAAAATATTATTACCAGAGGCGTTGATCTCGCCTCAGTCACTGTAGGCGACACCCTGCGGATTGGCTCGGAGATCCTCTTGGAAATCACCCAGATCGGTAAAAAATGCCATGATGATGGCTGCGTCATTAAAAAACTCACAGGTGACTGCATCATGCCAAAAGAAGGCATCTTTGCCAAGGTTCTTCAGGGAGGCAAGGCCAAGGCTGGTGATGCTATAGTGATGGAAACTCGAAGTACAGATCCTTCATAGCTACGACAAAGTAGGAGCTAATTCATCGCCTTAATCGCAACCGTTGATTGTACCGAACTTTTACAATTTCGGAAGAAATTGCCACCCTGAACAGGCTACCAAAATAGCCTAAACGTTACTAAATAGTAACCCGTAACATTACAATTTCGAAGCGATTTTTTCTCTTGACAATTTGTCAAAATTACTCTTCATTAGGGTGGCAAAAAAAACATAAACCGGACTGAAAATTCCTACTGACAGATGACCACACAATCCGCTGAAAAATACCGTCTTGACGGAAATACCTTGCCTGAGGGATTCAGGCTGCCGCAATCGAACGCTGAGGACGCAGATGAGTTTTTTCTCAATATCGGCCCCCAACATCCCAGCACCCATGGTGTGCTCAGGATTGTTGCTCGTTTGAACGGCGAAACCATCGTAGAAGTAGTGCCCCATCTCGGCTATATCCATCGTGGAATTGAAAAGATGGCCGAGAACCAGACCTATATTCAGAATATTCACCTCACGGATCGTCTCGATTACCTTTCCGCCTTTTTCAACAATCTTTGTTTTTGCATGACTGTTGAACAGGCTTTGGATATCGGGCTGCCTGAACGCGGTGAATATCTTCGAGTCATGGTCTGCGAACTCCAGAGAATCCAGTCGCATCTCCTCTGGTGGGGCGTTATGGGTATGGACCTTGGTGGCTTCACCCCCTTCCTGTACGGCTTCAGAGAACGTGAAATGATTACGGATATCTTTGAAGAAATGTGCGGGGCCCGCCTAACCATGAACTTCTTCCGTCCCGGCGGCTCCTCCTTTGATGCCCCGGACACCTTTATTCCCAGGATTAAAAAATTCATCAAGATTATGTACAAGGCTCTTGATGAATACAACACTCTGCTAAGCGGTAATATCATTTTCCTAGAAAGGACCCGTGGTGTGGGACTCCTGTCCAGAGAAGATGTCTTAGCCTACGGTTGCTCAGGAGCTGTTCTGCGAGCCTCTGATGTCTCTTATGATGTACGCAAAAACGACACATACTCCATTTACGATCAATTTGATTTTGATGTTCCAACCAGCACAGAAGGCGACAGCCTTGCTCGCTATCAGATCAAGATGGAAGAAATTGTCCAATCTTTGCGTATTTTAGAACAGGCAGTGGAAAAATTCCCAGAAGGGCCGTATCGTAGCCAGCCAAAGGCGGTGTATAAACTCCCTAAAGGCAGCTATTACAGCCAGGTTGAAACCCCGAGAGGTATCTTGGGAACCTATATTGTCTCCGACGGCGGTACAAAACCCTACCGGGTGAAATATCGTTCGCCGAATTTTTCCAATCTCAGCGCTCTCAACCATGCGGCACAAGGCCTTAAGATTGCAGACTTGGTAACAATAATGTCCAGCATGGATTTTGTTATCCCGGACATGGATAAGTAGAGGGCAAAACAAAGAGAAATGAACATGTCAGCAGAAACACTGTATCCGCTCCAGAACGGCATCGGCAATATGGTGCGCAGCCTTTTCCCGGAAAGCGCCTTTATTATCAATCCGGTCCTGGGCCTGATCAGCGTGGTGATCTTGGTTTCCATCTTGGCCGCGTTCCTGATCCTGTTAGAGCGTAAGGTCGTCGCTCATTTCCAAATCAGACTCGGTCCCATGCGAGTCGGGTATCATGGTATTCTTCAGCCCCTGGCTGATGGAATCAAGCTGCTTTTTAAGGAAATCCTTAGGCCGAAGGGATCAGACGCTTTTGTTTTTTATCTGGCTCCGATACTTCCTTTGACGGCCACCTTCCTTATTATGGTTATCATGCCCTTTGATCACCACCTTCAACTGGCTGATCCGGCTGGCGGCGTGCTCTATGTCCTCGGCATTTCGGGCCTGACCGTACTTGGGATTCTTTTAGGAGGATGGTCATCTAACAACAAACTTTCCCTTCTTGGAGCCATACGCGCAGGTGCCCAAATGATCTCCTTTGAGATATCTCTCGCCTTGATTATGCTCCTCATTGTCATGGTTTCCGGGACAACCTCATTGCGAGAAATTGTCCTTTCTCAGCAGGGCCTGATTTTTGATTGGTGGATATTTAAGCTGCCTTTTCTTGGCATCCTTTCCTTCATCATGTATCTGGTTGCCTCAACAGCTGAACTTAACCGAACCCCCTTTGACCTTGCCGAAGCTGAATCGGAATTGTCAGCAGGATATCATACCGAATATTCCGGCATGGGTTTTGCTATGTTTTTCTTTGCCGAATTTGTGAACATGTTCATTTCGGCAGGACTGGCAACCACATTTTTTCTCGGCGGCTTTCACGCCCCTCTCATCGGCATATCCTTTGTTGACGGGCTGCTGAATGTCATACCGGGTTTTCTCTGGTTCTTCGGAAAAACATTTTTCATTGTCTTTATTTATATGTGGATCCGCTGGACCTTTCCTCGGGTCAGAGTAGATCAGCTTATGAATCTGGAATGGAAAATGATGCTGCCCGCCAATCTGCTTCTGCTCATAATGGGGGCTGTTTTTATGGTGCTGGGATGGGCTGGATGACTTGCCGCACATCTCTGTCAACCCAGTGAGCCTGTAAACTGTATCTATCAATAACTATGAAAGAAACCGTCCCCAAAGAAAACCTGCTGGAATACAGCAGCCGCTACCTGCGTAAAGTTTTTACGGGATTCTATTCTCTGATACAGGGAATGGATATCACCATAAAATATTTTATTAACCCCAAGACCGTCATCACCCAGCAATACCCGGAAAATAGGGATACTCTGGAGATGTTCGAACGCTTTCGTGGCCCTCTATCTATGCCACACGACGAAAACGGTGAGAACGCCTGCACAGCCTGCGGGATTTGTGAAAAGGCCTGCCCTAACGGTTCGATCTCAGTCCTGTCGATAAAGGACCTCAGTGGACGCAAGGTCCTTGGACAATATGTCTACCGAATTTCTCAGTGTGCCTTTTGCGGACTTTGTGTGGAAGCCTGTCCCTTCGGTGCCATTGTGATGGCAAGAGATTTTGAACTGACCGTGTACGACCGAAATGAACTGACCTGGGTGCTCAACAAGCCCCAAGACACATTAGATGCCACGTTAGATGCATCACAGGGAGAATGCTGATGACTGATATTCTCTTTTATATACTGGCAGCAATCCTTGTCATGCTGTCATGCTGTGCAGTAAGCTTACCCAATATTTTACACAGTGCTATCGCACTAATCGGGTCATTCCTTATCACTGCTGCACTGTATGTCATGCTCCAAACCGAGCTGCTTGCCTTGGCACAAATCATGCTGTACATCGGCGGAATAATCGTTTTCATGCTGCTGATCATTCTGTTGACCACCGGGCTTGGAGTCGATAATAAACTGAGTAAAGTAAGCATAGGCACATGGATCGGCAACGGTTTGGTCATCGGAGCCCTGTTCACCGGCCTGCTGTATTTCTTTACAGAAAAAAGCTCAAGTCTCCTGAACGCCACAGCTTCGAAAGCCGGACCGATCACCATTGACCAGGTCGGTATCCGTCTGCTTTCTACGGAAAACGGTTTTATCGTACCCTTTGAGGTGGTTTCCTTGCTGCTGCTGACTGCACTGGTTGGTGCTGTGGTCATCGCCCGCAAAGATGATGATAAGGAGGAGGACCAATCATGACCCTTTCCCATTGCATCGCTCTTTCGTTAATCCTCTGCGGAATCGGATTATTCGGCATGCTGACCCGGCGAAACCTGCTGGGAATCATGCTCTCCGTAGAGATTATTCTTAACGGCGCTAACATCAACTTTGCCGCATTTGCCCATTTCAAAGCGGCAGACCCGGTTGCAGGCGCTGTATTCCCGATCTTTGTCATGGCGGTTTCCGCCTGTGAAATCGCTGTAGCTTTGGCAATTATCCTTTCTATGTATCGTCGTAAAAAAAGGCTTGATGTATATCGGCTGGAGGAACTCAATGGCTGATTTTATCTTTTTCCATAGTTACCTGATCCTGTTCTGTCCGTTGCTCAGCTTTGTACTGATCGGACTAGGGCATATCAATTCAGAAAATAAATTTGTCAGCAAGCTTGCCATCACCCTGTCAGGCATTTCGCTCGGTTACGCCCTGCTCACCGCCTTGACCTATCTCATTTCGGTCATGGGGCACGGACACGGATTCCCATACCCAGAGAAGATGGCTCTTGATGGAGCCTGGCTCAATTTTTCACCAACCCTGACCGCGAATCTGGGCATCTACCTTGATCCTATCTCGGTAATGATGCTGGTGGTGGTTACGGTGATCTCGTTCCTGGTGAATATTTATTCTGTCGGTTATATGAAGGGTGACCCGAGCTTCAACCGTTTCTTTGCCCTACTGGCTCTCTTTTCTTTTTCCATGCTGGGCTTGGTTGTTTCTAGCAATATCCTCCAGATGTTCGTGTTCTGGGAATTAGTCGGCGTGTCCTCATACATGCTGATCGGATTCTGGTATGAAAAACCATCAGCAGTAGCGGCCTCGAAAAAGGCCTTTATCATGACCCGCTTTGCTGACGCCTTTTTTCTCCTGGGTATTCTGCTGGTCAGCTTCCAGAGCGGAAGCTTCAGCTTTCAAACGCTGAATAGCCCCGAGACAGCAGCCCTGCTGAATAAGAACTTTCTTTTTGCAGGCATGTCCATCAACATGCTGACCTTGGCCACCCTGCTGATCTTCTGCGGTGGTTGGGGGAAATCAGCCATGTTTCCACTCCATGTCTGGCTGCCAGATGCTATGGAAGGACCAACCCCGGTTTCCTCCATCATCCATTCAGCAACCATGGTTGTGGCTGGTGTCTATCTGACCGCTCGGATGTTCCCCCTGTTTGCTGCCTCTGAAAGCACCCTGTTCGTGATTCAATGTATAGGTGCCTTTACAGCCTTGTTTGCAGCGGTCATTGCGATCACCCAGATGGATATCAAGCGAATCCTGGCCTTTTCCACCCTGTCACAGCTGGGCTATATGGTTTTCTCTTTGGGCGCGGCCAAAGTTTGCGCTGAAGGCGGTCATCACGAATCCTCAGTCAATATGCTGGGCTACTCAGCAGCCATGTACCATGTTTTTACCCATGCCTTTTTTAAATGCATGCTCTTTCTCGGTGCCGGTGCCATTATTCATGCTGTCCACAGTAACGACATCATGAAAATGGGCGGCCT
>JBATKL010000366.1:0-2684 GCA_049669385.1 Candidatus Electrothrix sp.
CCACCCACGCCGCTGGCAATGGCTGGAATAAAGCGGTGCATTTCTCCGTAGAGCCGAATCCCTTGGGTGATCTCTTTTCTGAAAGTTTTCAGAGTACATCCGTAGTCATGCAGATGGACGCCCGTCACCACCGAGATAATTTTGTTGGCGATCATCGAAGGCAAGCGGCGATTAAGAAAAGGATCCTGGCGATCGTGACGCCAGCCACTGACCAGCTCATACCCTTCTTCCATTTTTTTCAGGAAGATGGGGATATCATGGGGATCGTTCTGCATATCGCCATCCATAGTAACGATCACATCACCGGTGGCGTAGTCAAAGCCCGCAGACATGGCAGCGGTCTGGCCGAAGTTGCGGCGGAAAGAAACAACAACGACGGTTTTATCCTGCTGTTGTATTTTTTCCAGCAGGGATAAGCTCGCATCGCTTGAACCATCATCGACAAAGAGGATCTCGTGCTCATGCTCTATGGTTTTGAGGACACCTTTTAACTCGTCGTAGAGAAGGTTGATGTTTTCGTCTTCGTTATAGATGGGGATAACAATAGATAATTTCACGTTTTGTTCCCTTATATCAAGGATATTAGATTAATACAAAAAAATATCAGGCCAGTTATCATTACCGGTATGAAAACTCAGGCGAGCTATATTGCCCATAGGGGTACCGATGGGCCAGAGAAAAATTTCATAATCTGCTCTATCATGCTCATGACCTCCTGTGCTTGCACCGAAAACCAGCATGTCGCCTGTATTTGAAACTTTGGGGAAATACTCATGGCTGAACGCACCCGGAGCATCGAACCAAAGTTTTTTCTCCAAGGTTTCAGGATTAACCCTGAAAAAGGCATTGCCGCCCGTCTTTTGATGATCAACTAGATAGAGAAACGAGGAATCAGGTGCCCAATTTAATTGACATCCCCTGCCGATCTGTTGAAGCGATTTATCCTTATTGATAAGAAAGGTCCCTCGTGCTCCACCCCGGAGCGTCACCGCCAAGGCTTGCTTGGCATCGCTTCGGACAGGGGTCTCAAGTTGAATCAAATTATTCAGCGAATGATTCTTCCCTGTTTCAAATACCACAATTTCTTTTTGATTGGCAAGGGTATATTCCACAAACTGGTTTGCCTGGCGGACAAAATAGACTTTTTCACCGTCCGCAGACCAGGTAGGCGTATTTGCATTTTCGGCGAGTAACCGGGTCGTACCAGTTGTCAAATCCAAGATCCAGGTGTCCCAGGCAAATTTATTTCTCTGAGATAGCCAAGGTTCCTGAGATCGGCAAAAAAGGACCTTGCCACCATCCGGTGAAATTCGAGGAAAATACTCCGTGTGCGGGTCTGTTGTCAAGCGAGTCAACTCTAATTCCGGCAGGGTTAACATGACCAGATCATGATTACCGAACCTATTACTGCTCCAAATGACAAAGCCGTGTAGGTTATCAAAAACAGGATTTGTTCTTCGCTCAGCAGTACTCGGTATCGATATGCCCTTGCCTGGACTTGGTGGATGAACCCAGCCCGCCTTCTGCATTTTCCAGAGCTGAACCCCCAAGAAAAAGCCTCCAACAAAAAGCATGAACAGCGCACAGGAAAGTACTTTCCAATGCCTTATGCCATCATTTTTCGCTTTTTTAAAGAGAGATTCACGGTCAATGACCGACAAGGTAAAAAGGATTGTCGCTCCGATGCCAAAGGCATAGTCAATACATTGGCTCCAGATATGTAAAGCAAGCATCACCACAACCGAACTCGCCTTATTGGCTCCCAGGGCAATGAGAGCCAAGGTGCCGCCTGCCTCATAGGTACCGAAACTCATAAAGGTTGGTACAGGCAAGCCAGCCCCGGCTTCAGCGCTAACCAAGGCAATAACGACATCAACAATGTCTTTGGTTATATCTGAAAAAGAACCAGAAACGACCCCGCAGAACAGCAGATACAGGCCTGCATACTTAGCAATGCGTACCCCCAAGGAAAGAACCAGTACTCGGCCTATGATGCCTCGTTGGGCTGCATTTTGTAACGAAACAGAGGTGTCACGGAGGAGTTTGACAAACTTCCCTATTTTCCCATCCCCTTTGCCGTTATTGGAGAAAAATAGAGACAGACGCTCGCTTATCCGTTGGAGGGCTGGAAAAAGAAGAAATAAAAGCAGGCCGCAGATCATCAATAAAATGATTAAGGTCGCGACAAGCCATAACGCAACTCCAGAAATGAGCAACTGATAACCGATCATACCCAGGAGCAAGAGCGCCAAGGCGATCAGATCAAAAACAAAGGAAAGTGCAAATGAACTCAGGCAGGCATCCGCTCTCACCTTGAACCCCAGATTCAGCATGGCAATATAACTCAGTTCTCCTAAACGAGCCGGAAGCATGTCCGTAAACATATTCCTGCTCATCGTGACCATAAAAAGGCGTAATAAACCGGGTAGCTCTTCATCATCTTTCATTGAGCTTTGCAAGAGTACCCTATAACGGACTGTTCGAAAAAAAGTTTGCAGGATACTTGCCAGCATGTAGAGCAAAAGCGCATTTCTTGAAGTCCGCGTGAGCACGGAGAAAAGTTTTGCTCTGATTGCAAGCTCTGCTGAACCGGCAATGCCGTTGATCAACAAGGCGATGAGCAACAGAGAAATCCCCAGGGACAACAAAGCTTTGAGAAAAAAACGATTATTCACCATAGGCTA
>JBATKL010000367.1:0-5488 GCA_049669385.1 Candidatus Electrothrix sp.
GTATCAATGAAAAAGCTGCTACTTGATACCCATACCTTTCTCTGGTGGGTGGATCGGGTCTGGTCGCGGCGTCTCCGGCCCCTGACCGGAATGAACAACGACAGTTCATCCCGGTGTCTTTCTCTCAAGAATGTTTCCCGATGTTCAGCCCCTCTCTCACCACTCAACCTTGCCCAAAGCCCGCAACCCGGCCTCAGAAACAAAATAATTCATATGATGGCAATCCACCACCTCCTTCACCGGCACAGGCTGTCGTGCATCGGTCACCCCCTGAATACTGTCTAAGGCAACCGCAATATCATGCCCGGCATCATCATACATAGCCTCAAACAACCTTCCTTTACCCACCTTAGCTATCAACTTCGCCATCAGCCCGTCATTTTGAGTATCATAGCGGCGGACATCCCCGGCCAGGACAGTATAAGGAACCCCCGGATCACCTCCGCTGTTCAGCCTCTGGATAAACTCAGACTCTGGACTCATCTGCTCAAGGGTTGGGGTAACCTTTTTCGAGCGACCAAGCACCGTCAATAACCCGGCCCCAAAGGGCGCAAAGGGAACAAAAAAATTCATAGCCCAGGTTGTCAACACACCGGTCAGCTTACGGGCCGAATCCACCTTACCAAAGGGCGACCCCACATTGGGTGTACCGCACATGACCAGATGATCGACCATCTTATGACCAGCTTCCTTCTCAATAAAGCAACGGGAAACTAAGCCTCCCATAGAATGGGCGAGCAGGGTCAACCGCTTATCGTCCTGCTCGTGCAGACCGACATCAAACAATTGCATCTTCAACTTGAGAGCCGTTTGTTCAATCTTGGTGCTCAGATTCTCATAATCATAGGTCAGCACCACGTCGAATTTCTTATCAAGAGATGTTCCGCCCGCATCTTTGGCCTGCATCAGCCCCTGGGCAATATTTTCCGTGTCGCCGATGATGCCGTGGATCAGCAACAGGATATTCTCCGCCTTGGCAACCTTGTCGGCAACACCGTCCTGATGCCGCTCAATGGAACCGTCTTTGCCGAATTCGACCCAACGAAGCAGGTTCACATTCTCCTTCTTTAAATAAGTTTTGAAAAAGTAAAGTTTCAGTGCTTTAAAGACACCACGACGGCGATCAGGGATCCCTTCCGGGATATGATCAATACGAACAAAAGTTTTTCCATCAGTATCTTTTTCCGGCTCCCCGGCCAGCAGAATATGCTCTCCATCAAAGGTCAGAGGCAGGATGTACTCTTCCTCAGCCAAGCCGAAATCAAGCTCGATTTCCAGGGGCTCTTTGTCAAGAGTGTCATCCCCCTTAATATTACTCAATTCCAGAACACTTTCCGTCCCGCCTCGCGTATTTGAATCCCTTGAAAAACTGAGCAACTCTAACCCCTGCCGCTCAAGAGCCCGATAGAAATCAGAATCACTGCCTGCACTCCGACTGCTAGGCTGTACTCCGCTGAGACTGACATCAGCAGTGAACGAGGAATGCCCTTTTATCGTGATTTTCTGCGATTTGAGATTCCCGGCTGACCGGGTAGACCTCGTGGCTGGAGTTTCAGGTTGGGGAGCAGGACTGCCATCGCGCATTACATCGCCACCGGTAGTCGAATGAGTAGGTTGTCCTATTGACACAGGTACCTTTTGATCAACAACGGTAAAATCTTCCGTGCTCACTTGGGCAAGCTGTCGTACCAAGGTAACGCGGATGGTTTTGGTGAACCATTCGTTTTTATGCTTCTTCGGCTTCTTCCCTATGCCCAAGCCCTTAAATGCACCCTTCTGGATATTACCGATTTTGATCCCCTCCTGCTCCAAAAGGAAACCATCAATCCGTTCGGTGCTGACGATCAATTGAAAAACATGGGAAGCCTGATCCCCTTCCTCCTGTTCAAGACTTAATGTGAGATAAGCATCATCGCCATCCATGAGTAATTCAAACAGCTCATGGGTAGGTTCAATCCGCTCGTTGTACAAAACCTGCACTCCAAAATTATCAGAGAAATAAGCAACAGCAAAATGGAGGGGTTGTTTTGTTCGGTTGTCTGCCCGCAGTTTAAAAGTAATCTCCCGCCATCCATCTTCTTCCTGAACGATATCAAAAGTTATCTCATCTTTATCAAAAGGATCTCCCGCACCATCTTCAATCAACTCGAATTGAACAGCATTCTTATCCATCTTGGTCGAGTTGTTCTGCAAGGTCACCGCCCTATTCCAGGTGGCTATTCGCTGCAATATCGAAAAAAGAGTCTCCGCAGAGATAAAAGTGTACCCCTCCGCCCCCTGAAGTAAACGACCATTTTTCCCCTCCCGCAGCAGCAACTTATCATCCTCTGCAACGAGCGTATATGGATACTCCACTGCTGAATCAGTACTGAAAGCAAAACCAACGGCCCGATTATCCTTAGAGGAAACATAATCAAGCACTATCTTGACTCCCTGCTCGTCTCCGCTCAGACCAACCAGTAAAGGAGGCACTGGCAAAGAAGTAATCCGGGCCTGGAGTTGTTCTTCAGGATCAACTCCAGCATTCAGAATATCCACCACAGTCTCCTGATGACCAACCTGAACGGCTTCAGCATGGCCGATTAATTCCTCTCCCCGATACAAGGCAAACTCAACAGCTTTGTCTGCATCACTGGGCAGGCCATGCAAGGCTCCGCATTCAGCCATCCATTCGTTATTCTTCAAATACACATGATAACTGCTCGTACTTGCAGAAGCAGCGTGCCCAAGAAAACCGCTATAGGCATTGAAGCGCTGATAGGTCTCAAACTGCGGGGTCTGGTTATCTACATGGCGACGCACTATCGTACGAACCCGCATAAACAGGTCAGCATAGGTGGTATCAGGGCCGGATTTCTCCAGAGCCTCCAGCAAGGTTTGGGTAAAGACACCCTGGTGATTTTTCCCTTCCCAGGCCTTCTGTACCCGTTCACAGGCAGCCAGCAGGATATGCTGACTGGCAGGAATCACCAGATACTCATCCTGTTCCAACAACTTGCTATAATAGCCGTCCAAATAGCTCTCCAGCGAGCGTTCTTCTTTTATTTCATGGGTGAAACGGGCTTTAGCCTGAAGAAAATCACCCGCCCACCGAGTTGCAGAACCGGAATGGCAGCAGTCCAGCAACACCGCAATATGAGGATCGTTAGCCGCGATCTCAGCAAGCAGCACAGCCAGTTCCTTATCTGCCAGATCAAAACCACCGCCCTCACGGCTGTCATAGCAGACTAAGCCCTCATCCCACCCGTCAGGATAAAATCGTTTAAACTCTTTTGCGGCCCGGCAACGGGCACCGTGCCCGGAATAATGAAAGAGCACCACATCATCCGCACCGGCCTTACCCAGATGTGAACGGAACAGCTTAATGATATTTGCGCGGGTAGCCTCGCTGTCGGTCAGCGTTTCCAGACAAAGGGCATCCTTCTTGAACATCTCAGAAAGACAGCTCGTCACGGCCTCAACATCGTTCAGGCAGCCCCGCAACTTTCCAACTGCCGGTGAATAGTCGTTAATCCCTACCGATAAGGCATAAATTTTTCCCATAACAGCGCTCCTCCTTTTAAGTTTTTTCGGCATACAGCTCTTACCCAAATGGACAGGGGATAACACCCACCTTCCCCGCAAGCCTCATTTTCCTTTATTAAAGCACTTTTATCTCCCATTGTACTGGTTGGTTACCTCCTAAGTCCAGCCCTTTTCTTCGAACAACGTAAAACCCTTGCAAACTCCGTTGCAGGACACGGCCAAATTCATACAATAAAAAAATCTGGAGTATGGCGATACTGAAAAGGAAGCTCAACTTTTCTTTGACAAACGAGAAAAATTCATAAAAAATAATCCCATGCAAGACAGATTAGATACACTAGATACGCCCCGCAATACGTTACCCCTCCTTCCAACACAAAAGGCCGATTATTTACCAGAGAAAATAACCATCAACCGGAGCTGCTCTCATGACAGAATCATCGACACGCGGATTACGGACAGGAAAGGATAAAGCGAGCAGGACAGATCCATCCAAATTCCGCAAGAGTCACGCGATCATCATCGGCATAGACCAATACAGCAACGGGATTTCTCCGCTGGCCACGGCAGTTAATGATGCCCGTAGGTTAGCGCAGATACTGGAAGAGCAGTATGACTACAGCATCACCCTGCTGGTCGAAGAAGTCACCCGTTCACGCCTGCAAGCCGTCTTTGAAGAGGAGCTCCCCGAACAGATCGACCCAAACGACCGTCTGCTGATCTATTTTGCCGGGCACGGGGTCGCCTTGGACGGCGAAAACGGCCCTGAAGGATACCTGATTCTCCAGGATGCCACGCTGGATGAGGACAGCTTCTGGCCCATGACCGAGCTCCATAAGGCCCTGGACGATCTGCCCTGCCAGCATATGCTGGCTATCTTGGACTGCTGTTTTGCCGGAGCCTTCCGCTGGTCCAGCACTCGTGACCTCCAGCCTCTGCCCTCTGTTATTTACCGGGAACGCTATGAACGCTTTCTCCGCGATCCGGCCTGGCAGGTGATTACCTCGGCGGCCTATAACCAGAAGGCTCTGGACACCCTGTCCGGCTATGTGGTGGGAACGCACGGCGTCGCGCAGGATGAAGAACAGCCGCACTCGCCCTTTGCTCTGTCCCTGTTCGAGGCCCTGCACGGAGCCGCTGATTCTACACCCAAAGACGGCGACGGCATCATCACCGCCACCGAACTCTATATCTATCTCCGGGATCAGGTGGAGGTCAATGCCGAACAGCTGATTGATCACCGCCAGACGCCCGGACTCTGGCCCCTCAACAAACACAGGCAGGGAGAATTCATCTTTCTGCTGCCGGATCATGAGCTTGATCTTCCGCCCGCTCCTGATTTGACTGAAGAAAACAATCCCTACAAGGGCCTGTCCGCCTATGAAAAAGGCGACAGCAAACTCTTTTTCGGGCGTACTGATTTGATCACAAAGCTGCAAGAGCAGGTCCAAGAGCAGTCGTTCACCGTAGTGCTGGGAGCCTCCGGCACAGGCAAGTCCAGTCTGGTCAAGGCAGGGCTATTGCCTGCGCTAGAAAATAATTCAGATAGATCTGAAAAAGAGGTTGATGCGGTTCAAGGTTTTTCCTGGTTCATTCCGGAAAAAATTCTGCGGCCCGGCACAAATCCGGCAGCAGCACTGCGCAGCCTGCTTATCACAGAACTGCCCGGTGTACGGCCTGAACGTGAGAGAGGTTCCACAGCTACCGGACTGATCGGGCAGTGGCGCAAGAAAAATTCCAACAAAAGACTGCTGCTGGTCATTGATCAGTTTGAAGAAATCATCACCCTCTGTCAGGAGGAGCAGGAGCGGGAAGACTTTATCGGCGAACTGATGCAGGCTCTGGAAGAGCATAGCGAGGTGCTGCGCATCGTGCTTACCCTGCGTTCCGATTTTGAAGCCCAGATTTCTCAAAACTACCTCAAAGATTGGTGGCAGGAGGATAACCGCTTTGTGGTGCCGCC
>JBATKL010000368.1:0-4772 GCA_049669385.1 Candidatus Electrothrix sp.
GTCCAGGGCATAGAACAATTGGATACTTCGGAATGCGCCTGCGTCCACGCTGTGGATGTGTACGTCCAGTTTCCCAACGGACTGAAACGACCTGATATCTCCATTTTCTGCCAGGAGCCGAGTGAGGAAGAACAGGACTCGGCCTTGACCATGATCCCAGAAGCGGTCATCGAGGTGGTCAGTAAAGGCTACGAGGCCAAGGATCTGGAGATCGGACCGCCCTTTTATCTCTCCCAGGGGGTCAAAGATGTGATTGTCTTTGATCCGCTCACCCTGCTGGTGCTGCATGTCCGCAGGGACAACACGGTGCGGCAGGTCTCGCCGGTGACCGTTGACTTGGAATGCGGCTGCCGAGTGCTGGTGTGATCCCGCTGGTTGCTGAATAATCACTGAATATAATCCTCCTAAGAACAGCATGATCCTTGATACAATCGTAGCACGAAAAAAAGAAGAAGTGGCCGCCCTGAAACAGCGGGGCATCCGTCCCCCGGAGAGCGAAGCACCGCTTGATCCGCCGCGCGGCTTTATGCAGGCCCTGCTTGATGCACCGGGCGTGGCCATCATTGCTGAGGCCAAAAAGGCGTCTCCTTCCAAGGGCGTAATTGAGCCTCATTTTGATCCCTGCCGGATAGCCCTTAACTATAAGCAAGGCGGAGCCCATGCCATGTCCGTGCTCACGGACCGAGATTTTTTCCAAGGCTCTATCGATTATATTCCTTTAGTCAGAAACACGGTGAACCTGCCCGTGCTGCGTAAAGAGTTCATCATTGATCCTTTGCAGATCGAAGAAGCTGCCGCCTTTGGATCTGATGCGATTCTCCTGATTGCCGCTATTCTGGAGACAGCTCAACTCAAAGAATTTCGTTTACAGGCCGAAGAAGCTGGCATGGATGTCCTGGTCGAAGTGCATAACGAGGCAGAGCTGGAAAAAACCTTGGCCGCTGAAAGCAGGCTCATCGGCATTAATAACCGCAACCTGAACGATTTTAGCGTAGACCTGGAAACCACCTTTCGGCTTCAGCGAGAAATTCCAAAGGAACTCCCCATTGTCAGCGAATCAGGCATTTCCAGCCGCGACGAGATGCTCCGCTTGCAGGAAGCCGGTATCACAGCGGCCCTTATCGGGGAAAGCCTGATGCGCAGCAATGAACAAGGAAAAACGCTCCGTCATTTCCTCTCTACCTAATCAGAACAGCATGAAAACGGATCGAATTCGTATCAAGATGTGCGGCACCACAAACCTGGAAGACGCATTGGCTGCGGTAGAGGCCGGGGTGGATGCATTAGGATTTATTTTTTATGACAAAAGCCCCCGTGCTGTTGATCCAAAGGTTGCCAGAATCATTATTGAACAACTGCCCCCTTTTGTCGATACCGTCGGGGTCTTTGTTGATCGTGACCGGGAAGAGGTTGAGGAAATTATCCGCTTCTGCAGCCTCGGCTATGCCCAGCTGCACGGCAAGGAATCCCCGAAATACTGCGAACGCCTAGCCCGCTCTACAGCCCCCTGCCAAGTCATCAAGGCTCTGAGGGTGGGTGGAGATGTACAGGCAAACGATATCATGCCTTATAATAAACATGTTAAAGGCTTTCTCCTAGATACCTACCAAAAAGGGGTGCAGGGCGGTACCGGGCAACGGTTTGACTGGTCGTTGATTGAAGGGTTAAAGCTACAAAGAGATTTTATCCTGGCTGGCGGCCTTGATGCGGAAAATGTGCAGGAGGCGCTTGATGCCACCAATCCCTATGCTGTGGATGTCAATTCAGGGGTGGAAACTGCTCCAGGGCAAAAAGATCACAGGCTGATCCAAAAATTTATTCAACGGGTACGATCTTGCGAAAAAACATGATGTACCTCTTTACACCTGCATCACAATGCGGCCTACAATGCGGGCCACGCTAATGTCGAAAACTAAAATCTCCCCTGACGAAATCTTACTCTTCCTTCTGTTGCTGTTCGGCCCCCTTGCTCACGGCTTAGTGGAAACATGGTCAATAACTACAGCTCATCTAACTGTTATTTCCTTAATTTCTATTGCGGTGCTGACCAGGATCTACAAAGGAGAACTCAAGTTCTATCGTACTCCGACAGATATTCCGATCTTCTTTTTTGTCCTCTCAGTACTTATCTCATACGGCATCTCTGTTTATCCTTACGCAAGCAGAATTATCATCTATAAGGGCCTTACAGCAATCGCCCTTTTCTTTTACGTTGTCAATACCCAGAGAAGTCGAGAAAAAATCAATCGACTCCTTTGGGTGATCGTCATCCTTGGCGCAATGTACGCTGTCATGGGATTGACCTTGATTGATGGAGACATCTTAGGGTTTAAAATATTTTCCCAGAAACGATATAATATCTCGCTCTTTTACGTTAATTATAATCACTTTGCCGGATACCTTGAGATGGTCTTCTGCCTCTCTGTCGGCTTGGCAGCGGCAAGTAACGGCGGCAAGCGTATTCTTCTTTTCGGCATGACCGTCCTGATTGCCATAGCCATGCTTTCCACGCTGTCTCGGGGAGGTATCATAGGATTAACAGGTGGATTGGCCTTTTTTATACTTGCATCAGCATTCATGCAACGACAAAAAAAAGGTACCCTCCTCCTTTTCTCCGCTATTACTATCGGCCTTATAATTATCGCCTGGTTCGGCCTTGATCCTGTCCTGAAACGATTAAGTACCCTTGATGATCTCTCAGTTGCCGGTGAAGCCAGGATACAGATATGGCAAGATACACTTCAGATGATTTATGATCGACCTTTTTTGGGTTGGGGGCCCGGTACATTTTCTGTTGCTTTTCCCGCATACCAAAGCCAAGGATTCAACCAGCAATTTGTCAATTACGCGCACAATGATTATCTGGAGCTAGCTGCCGATACGGGAATAATCGGCTTAACAGCATTCATCGGCGGTCTTTTATCTCTGTATATTTTCTGCCTAAAAAAACTATCTACAGCACGGACATACTGGCAAAAAATAGGAACCGGTGCCCTTGCCGCCTGTTTCTCCATCCTGATTCATTCTGTCACCGATTGTAATCTTCAGATTCCTGCGAACTTATTCCTTTTTGCAACAGCTGCTGGCATTGCCGTAGTGGCGGGCGGTGACTCCGAAGTTCATAAAAAAAATAGGGCCAGCGTGCTTAATCTATGCACCGCATTACGAAGACGCATATCAACCGTTGTTCTTTGTGTCATATCATGCGGAAGCCTTATTGCTGTCCTCCTTATCTTCTCTGGAGAGCAACAATTTAAAAAAGCCGAGATATACCTGGGTAAGGGTCAGTTTGATAATGCCACTTCAGCAATCGACAATGCTCTTTTCTTCATTTCTGATAACGCTACATTTGCCTCTTTTAAAGGAGATATTCTGTTGACAAAAGCCAAGGCGGACGATATTATAAAAAATATTGCTTTTTGTACCTCTTTTAAAAAAATTATATATTGGTATAACAAAGGAGCTCAAACTTGCCCAACAAACGGAGAGTATCTTCACAAAAAAGCAGCATTACAGAAACGATGCATGAAGCTTGACAATGCTGAAAAAACGTACAAACAGGCCATAAACTTGTACCCTATGCATCCCCCGACCTACTACAATCTCGCCACCGTGCTTGTGCAACAAAAACATATGGAACAGGCGGTCAGCTATTACAGACGGTTCCTTGAGCTGAGCGGGCAAAAAAAAATAAAAAAAGTGCTGGACGATATTTGGCAGGCTGGCGGAGAATATAACGTTCAAAAAAAAGCAGTCCCTGAAACAGCATTATTTAGACGTGCTTTTGCGAACTATTTGGCCGGTGATGGCCAATACAACTTGGCTGCGCAAGAGTACATTCGGGCCTTTTCGTTAGAGCCCACCACCCAAAACGCCTTGGCCCATCTTACCTTGCTCTGGCGCAATAAAGATTTTACAAATGCGCTAAAACAAAGTGACGAATATCTACATAAATTTCCTAAAGAAATAAAAATTGCAATGCAGCATGCTGCCATTCAGGAACAATTACATATGATTCCCGAGGCTGTTGCAACCTATCGCAATTTGCTTGACCGTTCTGCCACGCCCAAAGAATCTATCCAGTATTACATTAAAATTGCCAGCCTTTATAGAAAAAAAAAGCAATATAGTGAAGCTGTGACGGTTTTGCAGGAGGCTACAACGAAAATTCACCGGGCAGGTAATCTGCATTACCACTTAGGTCTTTCGTTACGGTCGTTGAAAAAAAACGAAGAAGCATTGGCCGCATTTAAAAAAGCAGTTACTCTCTCCCCTGATAATGTCTCATTTCTCTATCAGCTCGGAGTGCAATATGAACGTAGCGGCTTGGAAGAGAGTGCTGTCAAAAATTGGAAAATGTGCCTGTCGATCAAGCCCGGTTTTACTGGATGCGAAGCAGGTATTAAAAGGATCGAAAAAAAGTTTTCTTTACCGTCTCTTCTTTAAAGGGGCTTTAAGTAAAAATAAATATTTATTATTGCAGGTCAAACTGCATGAAAAGATGCATCATATCATCATTACATTTAACAGGGGAATCATCATGAAAAAACTCTTGCAACTCTTATGCATTGGAACGTTGGTGTTGTTTGCCGCTCAACAGGTCACAGCAGTGACAGCACAAGAGACCGTTAACGTAACCGTAACTATCGTCGGAACCGGAACAAGCACCGATACCGATGCAACGGGAAGTTCGATAAGCCCTGTTGCTCCCGTATCTAAAGGCTCGACTAAAAAAGGAACTGCCGTTACAACAGGACAGGGAACTGCCGTTA
>JBATKL010000369.1:0-6584 GCA_049669385.1 Candidatus Electrothrix sp.
AATCTCTGACAAGGCAGAAACTCCGGCCTTATGATGGTGAGGGTAGGAAAAATTTAATCCCCTCAGGGAAATGACGGGATCCGATCGAAATCGTGCTGAAAATTCTTTATCCTCCACGCCCTCCTGCTCGGATACCTGGGGACTGTTTTCCAGCTGGGATTGGGCTGCCAGCAAACGATGGATTCTGGCCAGCGAGGTAAACCCTCGTTGGGCTATATTCGTCACCCAGCCCACGGCCATCATAGGCCAAATCAACATATAGAGATAGTGGATAAAGGCAACAAAATCACCGAGCGTTATCGCCTCTTTGATCACCAATTTCCCACCGTAATAGAGAATCAACAGCATCCCCAAATTACCCACCAAAATCGCCACCGGGAAAAGCAACCCCTGCACCACAGCTACCTTGAGGTTGGCAGCGACATATTTTTCGCCCAGCTCGCTAAAGGCCCTGATCTGCTGTTGTTCCCTTGTATAGCCCTTGATGAGGCGGATAGCAACCATGCTGTTACGAGCAAACTCCGTAATCAGGCCGAACGAATGCTGCACCTGATCAAAACGGGTATGGAGCCTATCAGAGAGAAACCAAGCACTGAGACCCAGAAGAGGCAGAGGAAGAATCGCCATCAGGGTGAGAAAGGGACTGATATAGGTCATCAGCACCAACGCGGCTCCTGAAATGACCAAGGCATCAGCAGCAGCAACCATACCCATCCCGACAGCCATCTGGACAGCAGCAAGGTCATTGGAGGCATGGGCCATCAAATCTCCCGGAGGATGCTGATCAAAAAAAGATCGGTCCATCGCAAGAACATGAGCAAACAGACGAGCACGCAGATGCGCCTCCATCCGCCGAGAAAAACCGATAATCAACACCCGCCAAGTAAAGCGGAGGGCCATGATACCAGCCGCTGTGAGGAGAAGAAAGCCTCCTATACGCAGGAGTTCTTGAGAGGTCGCCGTGCCATTTTTGAGGATATCAACGGTCTGCTTGAGATAGAGCGGGATGGTCAACTGCAAAAAATCCACTGCCAGCAGGGCAAGAAAACCGAGCAGCAGCCGATAGCGGTATTGAAAGTAAAGAGGCTTGAGAAGGGCCAGGAGAACGGCAAGGGAGGGTTTGTCTGGGGAACGCTTATCCTGGAAGCCCTCTTCTGATGGCTCCGATTCTTGTGAGGTCATGGCTAAACAGAGGGGTGATGCGAAGCACTGTAGGGGCAAAGGCCCCAGTGCCTGCCCGGTTATATGCCGCACGGAGAACATTCCGGGCGAACACAGGGGTTCGCCCCTACAACATCCTTCAGAATATGCTGTCGTTTCTCTTGATTCGGGGGCTTCCAGCTTTTCCCCCCTGGATTCTCACCAAGCTCCAGCAAATTCCGATTCCGGTATACCCTGACCCGGTTATCGCGAAAACAGCGAGCAAGATACATGGCGCAAGAAGCAACTCAGGTTATACCGAGCAGCTCCTTAACAGTATTAATCAGGTCATCAATGGGAAAGGGCTTGGCAAAGGCGCGATCTGCACCGAGTTCCAAAGCTGCTGGCAGGTACGTTTCTGGACCTATACGCCCTCCCCCGGAGATAGCAATGATCTTGACCCCTGGATGGTTTTTCCGAAGAAAGGTAATAGTTTCCATCCCTTCCTGTTCCGGCATAATCAAATCCGTAATGACCAGGTCGTAGACGTTTTCCTCAAATAAGCGCAGTCCCTTCCTTCCGTCAGCAGCAGCCTCCACCTCGAATCCGGCATACTCCATAGCCCGACAGAGCAGATTACGCATTTGTTCATCATCATCTATAATCAGTATGTTTCGCATAGAAAATATACCTCAAAAATCAGCTCTGCCGCCCGTAGCGCTTTCCCTTCACCAACCCACCAGAATACATTAACAATATAATATATAACGTTTTTTTCATAAAAACTGATCGCGAAAAACACGTTCTCGAAAAAAACGAATCAACTCTTCCCGTCTGTGCATAATTCTGACCTGCTCTGGAATCAAATCAGAAGGAATATTTTTCATAACAGACATTTTATATTCCACATTGGAGGCAAAACGATTGTCAAGATACCAAGCAAAGAACAAGCCGAAGAGCAGCCCAGGCGGTGTAAAACCCTCTTCACCGTTGACGAGCCTGGTATAACAGCGTTTGTCCTCTTTTGCCGGACACATCCGGCTGAGCTGTAAATAGGTATCCAACTCATCAAGAGACAGGAAACTGTTGAGTTCCTGTCGTCTTCTGATACTCAAACGATACAGTCTGCCGACCTGCCGTTCCTGGACAAACATGTCCTCCATGCTCTTTTTCTGACAGTAGTTCCCCAATAAAGACTGTCCCAAGGCAATCAGTACAGCAGCCTCAAGGCGCTCTGGAGATTCTATTTGGTCCTGACGAATCTTGACACAGCTGTCTTCAGGATCATAAAAAGAAAACACATTGTCCCATTGCTGGCAGCGCTTCCAAGAGCTGGTCTCCACCAAGCAGATCCCGTGCAGATATTGCAGATGATCTGGATGAATGTCCGGGTGACGCCAGAGAATCTCAAGAATAGCCGCAGCAGTCTTCCGCCGTAAAGGGGACGCCATATTCTCAGGCAAGTCCGTATCAAGCGTCAAATATCTGAATTTCAATCCCTCAACAATCCGAGCTATCCGCTCATAACGCATGCAGGGAATCAGCTTATCCGCTGAAACTCGAACAGACAATTCCGGGCCGGGCAGACTGATCTCGGCGATCGACGGCAGAGCAAGCAAACCGGTCTCTCGTAACCCCCACATGCTGCGAACAACAAGGGCGAGCGCATCGGGATCATGCTGGATAACCCGCTGTCGCTTCAAAAAATTTCGAGAGAAAATACGAACTTGGACCGGTTCAAATCCCAGTTCCCGCACCTTATCGCTATCAATGTAAATCGGTTCTTTCTTTTCCAGGATATAGTTCTGTAAGATAGAACCCGGAATATCGGCAAGATCCAGGGTCAGAACATGGGAGAACAGTCCATGAATTCCACCGGAGATATTATGCCCATAGGCACGGATAAGGTCTGAGACGTAAAAACGTTTTTCCGGGGCCTCCCTGGTCGCATCGGTCTCACCCTTCTGTACCCAGAGATTGGCGACCAAGAGCTTCAAGGCCTTTTCGTTTCGGCGGATCACATCAGCCAAGCCCGGTACTTGAAGGATAGGAATTATAGAGGAATAAAGACTCCCCGGAGCGAAAATAATAATATCTGCTTCAGCAATACATTGGCTAACAGCCTCGGGCAATAAAGGCTCATCGGCAAAACAGACCATAGTCCGCTCAACCGGATAGCCCCGTCGGGCCTCACCGGCCTTACGTTCACCGGTCACCAGCACGCCGTTCGCATAGAGCAGCTGCAATTGGGACGGAGTTGCCGTGCAAGGGAGCACTGCCTGCGCACCTGCCCCGACAGCCTGTGATAAATCAGCCAGACCGTCCATAATTGCGGCCTGCATCCGCTTTTGATTGGCAGCCAATTCAGCTGTCCGGAAAAAAGCAGGCAATTTAGCGTACACGGCAGCGGCAAGAAGAAGATTACCCAGGCACTGGGGACGATGCAAGGCGGCTGTCATGCGTTCATCAGCAAGCAGTCGTTTGACCAGATCAACAAGATACCCAGCCAGTGCCGGTGGAAACATCTCCGGTGTCACCCCGCTTTCCAGCCATAACTGCTCTGCTGATTCCGGTGGATTATTGAAACGGAAATTAAAAAAACCGTGCAGAGCATCAGCAGTTTTCAAGGCTGCTGCATCATCGAGCTGATACTGCTCTTTCAGATTAATGCTGCGGATGGAAGAAAGCAACACATGGCGCAGATCTCCCAAACCGATCAGAGGAAAATCCTTGAGCATCTCCCCGGTTGAGCCGCCATCGTCAGTGACACAGACAACAGAGTGCAAGCGAGGAAAAACCTCTTTTAAGCCGGTAAAAGGCGTTTCCTTCCAATCCGCACGCCGTGAGTCACCACCGACCACATTAGAGAGACCGGTTCCTCCGCCCAGGACAACGACCCGCACATCCTCCACATCCACTTGACGGAGTCCGGCAGCCAGTTGACGCCAGTCCTCTTGCGTGCAGCCAGGAACATCACGGGGTGGTTCTTCGCCGAGAGCAAAGGCAAGAACCCGTTCTGTGAGACTCCCCTTGCCCATGAAATCAAGGGGCGAAAAGACCTTTTTGGTAACGCCTGCTAAGAGGTCACTCAAAGGGATATCACTCAAGGGGATGTCACCTAATGGGATAGTTGTATTGTTTTCCACCTGAAAATCTTTTCCTTATTTTCCTTATTTTCCTTACGTCCCTGTTCTTGATCTTACAATGCCGTATGGGCGACCCTATATGTTAGCCCTTTTTATACTTTTTATATGCCGGGCAGACACACAGGTCTGCCCCTACGTTCCTTCTCTCTCCCTTACAGCCTACAGCCCTGTTGCCTGCATCTGTATTGATACAGCTTCTACAGAATCCTGCAAGGCGCTTTTCTCCTCATCAGTCAAGGCGAACTCAAGAATGCGTTCCACCCCATTTTCTCCCAACACAACCGGAACTCCAAGAAAATAATTGGAGATCCCAAATTCTCCCTCAAGATAAGCTGCGCAGGGAAGGACCCGCTTGCTGTCCTTAAGCACAGCCTCAGCCATTTCAACAGCAGCTAAGCCAGGGGTATAAAAAGCACTGCCGGTCTTGAGATGATTAACGATCTCAATGCCACCCTGCTGGGTTCGTTCAACGATTTCTGCAATCTTTTCTTCAGAGAGCAGATCAGTGATCGGCACCCCGCCCACATTGGCCAGCCTGACCATAGGCAGCATCTTGTCACCGTGAATCCCCATAACCAAGGCGTTCACATCAGCCGGAGCTACGCCAAGGGCCTCAGCAAGAAAGGTTCGATAACGGGCCGAATCAAGCACCCCGGCCATCCCGACAATCCGGCTCTTATCCAAACCAGTGACCTTGAAGGCGGTATGCACCATCGCGTCAATGGGATTGGTGACCACGATCATAAAGCAGTTCGGCGAATGCTTGACCGCCTCTTCAGCGCAGGACTTAACAATGGCAACATTCTTGGCCAACAAGTCGTCACGGGACATACCCGGTCTACGAGCCAAACCAGCAGTAATAATCACCACGTCGGAGTTGGCAGAATCCGCATAGTCGTTGGTGCCGGTCACGGTGCCCGCATAAGAATCCAGCGGACCGGATTGCCAGAGATCCAAGGCCTTACCCTGTGGAATGCCTTCCATGACATCCAGCAAGACGATATCGCCCAAGTTGCGTGTTAAAGCCCAATGAGCCGCTGTAGCACCGACATTACCCGCACCTATTATCGTAATTTTTTTCTTCATATTTTCCTGATTATTATATAATTATTGCTGTAGGGGCCAGCCCCTGTGCTTGCCCTGTTCGACATTTCCAATATTTTGGGCGGCCACAGGGAGCCGCCCCTACCGAATCGCTATTGGCAGGAAGCCAGGCCCGTTCCTAAAAATTCCCCTTGGCGCTCTGGATCATCTTTTCCACCCGCTGCGCATCCTTAGGGGTATCTACCTCAATGGAGTCATGTCCGGTCAAGACAACCCGAACCCGGTATCCGTATTCCAAGGCCCTTAATTGTTCGAGCTTTTCAAAGCGTTCCCACTCTCCTTCAGGCAGAGCCACAAAGGTCAGCAGGAAGCCCTTGCGATAGGCATAAAAGCCGAGATGCTTATAATAGGTCGGCTGTACCTTTTCCTCGGGATTGCGCTGAAAAGGCACCGGTGAGCGGGAAAAATAGAGGGCATTCTTATCACAATCAAAAACGGTCTTTACATGGTTCGGGTCTGTTATTTCCTCCGGCCTAATAATCTTATAGATCAAGGTCGACATGGGCAGGGCCGGGTCTTCCAGCAAAGGGCGGGCAACCTGCTCAATAACCTCGGGTGGAAACAGCGGCTGATCGCCCTGAATATTCACCACCACACTCTGCTCTTCTATATGGAGCAGCTCAGCAGCTTCAGCCAGTCGATCCGTGCCCGAAACATGATCGGAACGCGTCATAACCACCTCGCCACCAAAGCCGGTAACAGCCTCGGCTATCCGCTCATCATCCGTGGCCACCACAACACGGGAGAGTATTTTGGCCTGCCAGGCCCGCTCAACCACATGCTGAATCATGGACTTACCCGCTATCATTGCCAGCGGTTTTCCTTCAAAACGGTTGGAATGGTAACGAGCCGGAATAATAGCCACCACCTTAGCCGATGTTTCACTCATCGTATTATATATCCTGACACGGCAAAAATATTCTGTTGACCTGAGACAGGCCGGAAGACACTTCTGTTCTTTCCCCGCAGGATCGACCCCACATCAAAAAAGAAATATTTCATCTTTTTTAAGAGAAAATCGGTCCGCGCAAAAAGACTTTCCTATGATACCTTGCACTCAGTCAAATATCAACGTGCAAACTGCGTAAATCATACGACGAGGAGGAGAAAGGACGGGAGGGAGGATACAGGAAGGAGACAGGGACGAAACTGAGGTTCGTCCCATGCGGTGCGATAAAGGTCAGCCCTGATTTC
>JBATKL010000370.1:0-3197 GCA_049669385.1 Candidatus Electrothrix sp.
TTTCCGGTGGATGAAAAGACCATCGAGTATCTGGAGATGACCAATCGGGCAGAACAGGCCCGTATTACAGAAGCCTATGCCAAGGCAACCGGACTCTTTTATAACGGTGAGGAAATACCGGAGTACAGCAAGGTGATCGAGCTTGATCTGGCGTCTGTTGAACCCTGTCTGGCCGGACCGTCCCGCCCCCAGGACAGGATTCCCCTGAACGGGCTGAAAGCCTCTGTAACACCGCCGGAACAGAAAACCGTCTCCCTGTGGATTGATGATCAGGAGATGACGCTGAGCAACGGCAGTATTGTCATTGCCGCCATAACCTCCTGCACCAACACCTCAAACCCCTTTGTCCTCATCGGTGCCGCCCTGATGGCAAGGAACGCCCTTGCAAAAGGTCTGAAGATTCCGCCCCATGTCAAGACCTCCTTTGCGCCGGGTTCTACGGTGGTTGCAGATTATCTCCGCAAGGCGGACCTGCTTACCCCGCTTGAAGGGCTTGGGTTCCATATCGCGGCTTTTGGCTGCACCACCTGCATCGGGAACAGCGGCCCCCTTCATCCGGCCATTGAACAGGCCATCACAGATAATGCCTTATCTGTTGCCTCGATTTTATCCGGCAATCGCAATTTCGAAGCCCGGATTCATCAGAAGATCAAAGGTAATTTCCTGGGCTCACCCATGCTGGTTGTGGCCTTTGCCCTCTGCGGTCGGATTGACGTAGATCTGGAGCACGAGCCGCTGGGGCAGGATACCAAGGGAGAGCCGGTTTTTCTGCGTGATATCTGGCCGGAAGAGACTGAGATTGAATTTCTTATCAGTCGGCATGTCAGCGATGAGCTTTTTCAGCGTAACTATGCAACAATATTTGATGGTGATATCCGCTGGCAGGAGATGCCGGTTGCCAAAGAAACCACCTTTCCTTGGGATGCGGATTCCAGCTATATCAAGAACCCGCCCTATTTTGAAAATTTTCAGGCAAAAATCACCCCAGGGGAAGAAACCATTAAGGCACGGGCCTTGCTGCTGCTGGGTGATTCAGTCACCACAGATCATATTTCTCCTGCCGGGGCCATCCCAGAGGCATATCCTGCTGGCCAATATTTAATGGAGCAGGGGGTCAGCGCAGAGGAGTTTAATTCCTACGGTTCACGACGCGGTAATCATGAGGTGATGATGCGGGGGACCTTTGGCAATATCAGGATAAAAAATCAGCTTGTTGCCCCGAAAGAGGGCAGCTTAACCCGAAAATTCCCCGAGGGCGTGGAGATGTCCGTCTATGCGGCGGCAATGCAATATCAGCAGGAAGGGACCCCGCTGGTGGTTCTTGCCGGGAAAGAATACGGCACTGGTTCCTCCCGCGACTGGGCTGCCAAGGGAAGCCAGCTGCTCGGGGTGAAGGCGGTTATTGCGGAATCCTACGAGCGAATTCATCGGAGCAATCTGGTAGGAATGGGGGTGTTGCCTCTTCAGTTTAGCGAAGGCGAAAGTTGGCAGGGACTCGGCCTGGATGGCTCAGAGTTTTTTGTTCTCAATGGCTTGAGCGATCTGACGCCGGGCAAGGTTATCCACATTCGAGCAGAAAAGGCTGATGGCAGGACTGTTAAATTTACAGCCATCGCCAAGTTGAATACTGATATTGAAGTGACCTATTATCAGCATGGGGGAATTTTGCCGTACGTGCTGAGGAAGTTGATGCGTTGAGTGAAAGGGGTCGGAACTGAAGTGGAAACCATAAAGCCATATTGGGGAGCAGAAATTTCTGCTCCCTGAGTAACCAATGATCAGTGTTGGGTAATCGACTTTATTGATTAAGCAAAATGAGTATCCATGGATTTGATCCGACCGTGGATAGGCGGCACAGCTTGGTCGTCAATCCATACATCAAGGACAGTGGGTACCTGGGTTGTCAGGATGTCCGCAACCAATGCGTCGGAAAGAGGTGCGTTGGCGTCAAGATGAATCCCGCGAGCTCCCAGTCCTTCAGCAATTTTGACATAATCGACCCGTTGAAAGCAGGGATCCATTGCATCAGGAACGGCCTTTTTATACAGACGTCGTCCGTGATAGACCATGCCTAACATGGCATTATTCAAAATTACCCAGGTCACCGGAATCTTATAGTTGACCGCTGTGGCGACTTCAAAACCGTTCATCAGAAAGGAGCCGTCTCCAACTATGGCCACTACCGGACGATCGGGAGCTGCCAACCCGGCTCCAACCGGAGCGGCAACAGCATAACCCATAGAAGCGTATCCCAACGAAACAAAAAAAGAGGCGGGTTGATCAATGGTCATATAATGCACAGTCCAAGCCATAGCCGTACCTGCGTCTGCAAAAAAAATCGTATCCTTCGGAAATTTTTCTTGAATATCAATAATAAGCTGAGCGGGATGGTACAAATTACCGCTTGATGCCATTTCTTCTTTTTTGAAAGGCTTTTTTTTGGGCAGAACCGGTTTGGCCCTCTTTTTTTTCGCCAACCCACCTGATTCGATTATTCCTTTAATGGCCTTGGATATTTTTTTGAGATTAATCTTTGCATCCCCCTCCATGGGGAGAGATGTAGGATAATTTTTGCCGATTTTTTCAGGGTCCACATCCAGATGAATCAAATGCCCGGAAGGACGAATGTGCTCGTCCCAACCGTTGGTCATCATTTCACTGAAACTGGTGCCAACAGCAAAGATAACGTCTATATCATCGGTAATAATATATTCTTCCGCGACAGGAGAACCGGCAAAACCCAAAACGCCCAGAGATAATTCATGGGATTCGGGAAAAACCCCCTTTCCCTTGGGTGAAGTGGCTACAGGAATTTGCAAGAGTTCAGCTAGGTTGAGAAGCTCCGACATAGCTTGTGAAAGGTAGACACCCCAACCTGCTATAATTGCCGGTTTCTTTGCTTTGACAAGAGTTTCTGCTATCTTGTCCACATGTTCCGCATCAAAAAGCCGCGTTTTCCCTTTGTTTGGAAATAGAGACAACTCTTGGAACGCCACAGGCCTCTTCATAATATCAGCTGGCATATTGAGATGGACCGGACCGCCGGGGTTACTCAACGCAAGGCGAATCGCCTTTTGCAGCATATACTGACTGCGGTTTTCTGACATCAGGATCCTGCTGTACTTTGTGATACTGCTGAAGATTTTCATAAGATCAATCTGTTCAGGCCCTGACTCCTGCAAAGCCCCTTTGCCGAA
>JBATKL010000371.1:0-4504 GCA_049669385.1 Candidatus Electrothrix sp.
AAGCGCATGGAAAAGCGGCTGGAGGAGCATGAAGCTTTGCTCCGACCTCTTGAAAAAAACTCTGAAGAGCTTGCCGTTGTTCCTGCCCAATCTCCGGCAAAGGAACAGGAAGAACAGAGCACTGGTCATCCAGTTGATCAAGTTCATCAGGTAACCGAAGCCGCGAAGCCGGAGGAAGTATTCGTTCCGACTGAGAAAAAAACTGACGATAAAGCAGGAAAAAAACAGAGCGAGCAGGGGCAGAGCCGCCTGGAACCGGGTAAGTCGGTAAGTACTCCTTCCTTTGTTCCTCCTTCAATACCCTCCAGTGCGCCGCCGACCGCTGACCCCTTTGAGCGAATGTTTGCTTATCTGTGGAATTTTTTCACCCAGGGCAATGTGGTGCTGCGGGTAGGCCTTCTGGTTCTTTTCTTCGGGGTTTCCTTTCTCCTCAAATACGTTGCCGACCGCAGTATGTTACCCATTGAGCTGCGCCTGCTCGGTGTGGCCCTGGCCGGGATTGCCATGCTGCTCTTTGGCTGGCGGCTTCGGCTCAAGCGGGCTGGTTTTGCTCTGCTGATGCAGGGCGGCGGGATCGGCCTGCTCTTTCTTGATGTCTTTGCGGCCTTTAAGCTGTATCATTTACTGCCTGCGCCCTTGGCCTTTGCCGTGATGGTGGGGCTGGTTTGCACCTCGGCGGCCCTGGCCCTGTTGCAGGATGCCAAGTCGCTGGCCCTCTTCGGGGCAACTGGCGGTTTTTTGGCCCCGGTACTGCTCTCTACCGGCAGCGGTAATCATGTGGCCCTGTTCAGCTATTATGCCCTGCTTAATACCGGTATCCTGATCATTGCTTGGTTCAAGGCTTGGCGGGGACTTAACCTGCTCGGCTTTTTCTTTACCTTGGGCATCGGCAGCTTTTGGGGTGTGAGCAGTTATGAACCCCGTTATTTTGCCTCGACCGAGCCCTTCCTTATTCTTTTTTTCCTGATGTTCACCCTGATCGGTGTCCTGTTCGCCTTTCGACAGCCTCCCAAGCTGCGAGGATATGTGGACGGCACCCTAGTTTTCGGCACCCCGATTATCTGCTTTTCCCTCCAAACCGGCTTGGTTAAGGACATGCAATACGGGCTGGCGACCAGCGCCCTGCTGGTCAGCCTTTTTTATATCGGATTAGCAAAATTCCTTTGGAACAAGGGGGATGAACGGCTGCGCCAGGGAATGCGCACCCTGACCGAGGCCTTTCTCGCTCTGGGGATCGTCTTTGTTACCTTGGCTGTGCCCTTGGCCCTGAGCGGCAGATGGACAGCTGTGACCTGGGCTTTGGAAGGGGCTGCTCTTATCTGGCTGGGCGTACGGCAGAACCGGATACTTCCACGGAATTTCGGTTTACTACTTCAGCTGGCCGCCGGTATATTTTTTCTGACAAAAGGCCATGCCTATGACGAACGTGTCCTGCTGTTCAACGGTACCTATTCCGGGGCCGTCATCGTCAGCCTGTCCGCCCTGTTTTCCTCTTGGTATCTGTACCGGGCCGACAACTTGCGCAGCTTTGAACGATACCACCATTATGTACTCTTTTTCTGGGGCATTACCTGGTGGTTCGGAGCAGGCATTGATGAACTGGGGTATCAGGTTCCTTACTTTTATCATGATCATGCGGTACTGCTCCTGGCCGGATTGAGCAATGCTGCCATGATAACGCTGGCCCGGCGGATTTCCTGGCCCATAGCAGCCTGGCCGAGTTTGCTTCTGCTGCCGCTCATGGTATGTCTTGTACCGGATACGATTCTTCAGGGATTTTTCTCTCCTAATAGGCATCTTTTTGCTCGGCTCGGCTGGCTGGCTTGGCCTGTCACTTTCGGCCTGCTCCATTACTGCCTGTATAGAGGCCGGGGCCTGCTTTACGAGCGGCTTCTCTGGCTCACCCATATCGGCGGCTACCTTCTGTTTGTCCTTGTCCTGACTTTGGAAGCTGTCTGGCTGGTACGCAGTTTTGGCGGTAGGTACGATACCTGGGAGCTGATTGTCTGGGCCTTGGTACCGCTTGTCCTGCTTCAGCTTGTGCAGAGCAGTCATCTTACCCGGCATTGGCCGCTTTCCGATTATGCGGCGCAGTACCAGAAGCAGGGTTCAGCCGTCCTTGCCCTGTTCCTGTGGCTCTGGTTGCTGATGGGCTCCTTGCTCAGCTCAGGCAACGCTGCTCCGTTACCCTTTGTTCCGATTTTCAACCCGCTGGAGCTGAGCCAGCTCATTGTATTTCTCGTTGTTTTTCGTTGGCTGCTTCTACGCCGAAAATATGTTGGTTCCTGGATCCCGTTGCAAATCTTTATCGCGGTGGGCGGAGCTACGGCTTTTCTTTGGCTCAATGCTGCCCTGGCCCGCTCTGTCCATCATTTTGCCGCAGTGCCCTTTGACAAAGGAGCTATGCTGGATTCTCAGCTCTACCAGGCTGCACTTGCTATTCTCTGGGGAACCCTCGCTCTGATTTTGATGGTGACAGCCCACCGTCTGCAACACCGTTCTCTTTGGTTGGTCGGGGCAGGGCTGGTCGGTATCACCGTGGCCAAACTCTTTCTGGTTGACTTGGCGAACAGCGGTACTGTGGAGCGGATCGTTTCCTTTTTAGCCGTCGGTGTTCTGCTGATGATCATTGGCTATTTTGCACCCTTACCCCCTGCACGGATCGAACAGGAGGAGGTATCATGAAATTGTTACGTTGCCCAGGGCGACCAGCCGGTCGCCCCTACGGATTTTTATCGAAAATCGAAAGGTTATTTTTGCGGGATTTTCTTGATGTCCTTATGCTCGCCTTTGTTTTTGTATGCAGTTTTGTATGCTACTGTCCTGTTCAAGCCAGTGGGGATGCTGACAACCGCCCCTTGCAACGGGAGGATTTTGCCTACGGCATGGATCTGACGATCAGCGGTAATCATGCCATTTACGGACTAACCCTCCCGGCAGCAATCTATCAGGGCTGTACCACATCCGATCTTGGCGACCTGCGGGTTTTTAACGCCAGCCACCCCGTACCCCATCTCCTCCGATCCCAGATCAGCAAGGAAACAAAACGACCGGCTCAGGCTCTGCCCTTTTTCCCCCTGCTCAGCGATACACAGGGCGGCAGCGGTTCTCCTCCTGATCTCCATATTGCCACCAATAACCAAGGAACCATTATTGATATTCGCCAGAATGCTTCTGGCGGGAGCAGCCAGATCAACCAGATTATTACGGCCTATATTCTCGATACCAGTGGCCTGGATCAGCCTGCGGATTGGCTAGAGCTTACCTGGGAGGGGCAGGGCGAGCAGTTTTCCACCTCGGTACGACTGGACAGCAGTGATGATTTGAATAACTGGCAGACCCAGGTTCGTTCAGCAGCCCTGGCAGAACTTCGTTTCGGTAACCATACCCTGCTCCGTAAAAGGATTAGCGTGCCCCAAGGCATTCATCGGAAGACCTACCTCCGCCTGTCCTGGCCTGTTGGCAAGGACGGGGCGAGGTTGACTGGTGTGAGGGCCGGATATAACAGGGAGGAGCAATCTTTACCTCGTACCGCACTCGCACTGGTCGGTAAAGCCCTGCCTGTTGCCGAGCAGGGGGCAGCGCGGTACCTGTATGACAGCAAGGGATTTTTTCCGGTGGATCAGCTCAATATTGACCTGCCTGAGCAGAATTCCCTCTCCCAGATTGCTGTTTTTTCCAAGGCAGATGAAGAGGCCTCTTGGCAACGGCGGGCCTCCTTGCTGGCCTATAGGTTGACCGTTGAAGGCGTTCCTCTGGAGAGCGGGATGATCACCATCAACCACACTACTGACCGGTATTGGCTGCTGGAGCTTGAGGACAACAGCGGTATTCAGCAGGCTCCGACTTTGGAATTGGGTTGGTTGCCCGGACAGCTGGTCTTTATGGCGCAGGGAGAGAAACCATACACCGTGGCCTACGGACGTGCCGGTTTAGAAGCAGCACCTTCTCAGGTAGATCGTCTTCTCAGGGCTGTTGATCCGCAGAGCGCAAAGAAGCTGGTTGCGCCTGCACAGGCTGGGCCGCAGGAAATTATTGGCGGTGAGGAACGGCTTGAAGCCGTTGAGGAATTGCCTTGGCGTCGTTGGTTGCTCTGGATGGTCTTAGTTGCCGGGGTGCTGGTTGTCGGGATGATGGCCTTGAAATTGTACAGGGAGATGAACGGACAGCAACCTCCGCAGGATGCGTAAGCGTTTTGTGCGGTTAGATTTCATATTTTTTGAAGATTTCTTTACGTACGGGGCATCCGCAAAAAGAGTCGCCACCAACGGAATAATGATAATTACAGGGTTCTTTTTTGTTAAATATCACGTAGAGAGCCGACTCAAGGAGACATTTCTTTACTTCGCAAATTTCCCACCCTTTTTTTTCCAGGCAAGATATCTTTTTTTTACATTTCGATGCCATGCTTTTTGTTTTGTTACTTATTGTTATATCCATATTTTTTCCTTGAGGAGGAGTTGAAAATAATACTCCTTTTGTTGAACTGTCTTTTAGGCAACAT
>JBATKL010000372.1:0-2143 GCA_049669385.1 Candidatus Electrothrix sp.
CCCTTTGAACGGTCAAAAGAGACAAAATTACCGAAATCCACCTCATCTTTCCTGTAAATCAAGAGCAATAAGATTCGCATAAAGCCCTCCCTGAGCCATAAGCTCATCATGACTCCCCTGTTCCGCAATCCGCCCCTGATCCATAACCACAATTCGGTCCGCCCGCCGCACTGTGGAGAGGCGATGAGCAATAATAATGGAAGTGCGGCCTGCAAAACTGGCCTCCACAGCCTGCTCCAGCAGATTTTCCGCCTCTGTATCCACCGAAGAGGTGGCCTCGTCCAGGATAAGCACTGCCGGGTCCCGGCATAAAATACGAGCAAAGGCAAGCAGCTGTTTTTCTCCAGAAGAGAGATCAAGTCCGCCCTCCCCGATCCGGGTATCCAACCCCTGCGGCAAACGTTGGATAAAGGCATCCATGCCGGTCTCTGCAAGCATTGCTTCAACCTCGGCCCGGTTCATGCCGGTTTCCAGCCTGATATTGGCCAACACTGTGTCCGGTTCAATCAAGACTTCCTGCAACACCAATCCGATCTTCCGGCGCAGATCCGAGACCGCAAAATCTCGGAGATCATGACCATCAAGGAGGATTCTTCCCTGGCTCGGATCATAAAATCGGACCAATAAGCTGATAAGGGTGGATTTGCCAGCCCCGGTGGATCCAACCAAGGCAAGGGTTTCTCCGGCCCTGATCTGCAAATCAATATCCCGGAGCACGCCTTGTCCGCCCTGCTCCCCTTCACTGCCTCCTTTCTCAGAAGCAGAGGAGTCGCTTTTCTCAAGGCCCTCGCCCTGGCCCTCTTGATAAGAAAAGCCAACCTGCTCAAAGCGAATCTCCCCCTTAACCGAATCAATACAGACAGGATCTTTGGGGGAATGGATCCTGTTCCCTGTATCAAGCAGCTGAAAAATTCGTTCTGCCGAGGCAAGAGCTGACTGGACAATAGAGTATTTCTGGGAGAGATCGCGCATGGGCTGAAAAAACAAACGCATATAGGAAAAAAAGGCAACCAGCTCTCCGATGGTCAGCTGACGCTTCAGCACCTCGCTCCCTCCGTACCAGAGGATGACCGCCATGGCAAGAGAGGAAAGAAACTCGCTCAGAGGCATAAAAAAACCAAAGAGGCGGACCTGTGCCAAGCTTCGCTGCATGAACTCATGGTTCAGCACGTTAAAGCGGGTCCTGCTGGCCAGCTCCCTTCCGTAAAGCTGAACGAGGGTCACAGCTGAGATATTCTCCTGGAGAAAAGAATTCACAACAGCCAACTGACTGCGCACGGCCCGAAACTGCTCTCGGGCAAGGCGGGAAAAAAACAGGGTTACTGTCAGGGCAAGGGGCAGAAAAAATGCCATCACAACGGCAAGGCGGAGGTTGATGAACGACAGAACCACAAGGATTCCCACGAGCTTAAGGAGATCGTTACACAGGGTCACCATCACTGAGGTGAACATTTCATGCATATTCTGAATATCATTGGTCAACCGTGTAACAAGCCGCCCAACAGGATGCCGATGAAAAAAAGCCAGGTCAAGCCCGAGGATATGCTGATACAGATCATTACGCAGGCGATGCATGATCGACTGGCCGATGTACTCCAACAACACCACCTGAATAAATCCGGCTGCAAAGGCGAGGAGCACAGCCCCCCCATAGATGAATGCCAGGTTTGCCAAACCAGCCAGACGAACCGCCGTGTCCTGATCAGCAACAGCAATATATGTATCAATACCCAATTGCATCAGGCGCGGCAGAGCAAGGGTTGCCAGCGTAATGAGGAGGGATAAAACAATACTGGAGAAGATACCCAACTTATGAGGTCGGCAATAGCCGAGAATCCGCTGCCAAATACGAACATCAGAGACCTTGCCGACGCTGCCCTCTTCAAAATAACCAAAATTGTGCATTATCGCCCCCTCCCCTGCTGCTTCTCAGCCATTGCCTGATAAAAATTATTGTGCAGCAAGAGGTGCTCATGGTGTTCCAAAGCCGCGGCCTTGCCCTGATCAAGAAGAAGGACCTGATCTGTGCCAGATAAAAGCTTGAGGCGATGAGAAACTATGAGGACAATCTTGCCTGCGGTCCTGGCACGAATACCGGCAAAGACCTGCTGTTCTGTCTCCACATCTAAGGCTGACAAGGCAT
>JBATKL010000373.1:0-3951 GCA_049669385.1 Candidatus Electrothrix sp.
TGGATAGACTATTTTTTCAAACAAGGGGGATATTATCTCAGTTTAGTGAATATTGCCAGGGGTGCTGCGACAAAACGAGTACAGCCCAGAGAGCTGCTTGAATTGAAAATTCCCTTACCATCTATTGGAGTTCAAAAAGAGATTGTTGGGCATTTCAAAAGTATCGAAATGGAAGATAGGGAACTGAAAATCGAACTCATTCACCAACAAACCTTGTTGAAAAAACTCCGTCAGCAGATATTGCAAGAAGCCATTGAAGGTAAACTTACCGCCGATTGGCGCAAGCAAAACCCCGATGTCGAACCCGCCTCTGAATTGCTGGCCCGTATTCAGGCGAAAAAAGCGCAGTTGATCAAAGACAAAAAAATCAGACCACAAAAAACACTGCCGCTGATTAGCGAGGATGAAAAACCTTTTGAGTTGCCGGAGGGATGGGTCTGGTGTCGATTGGGGGATTATGCCTTTTTTGAAAGAGGTAAATTCTCAATAAGACCAAGAAATGATCCAAGTTGTTTTGGAGGAAAATACCCATTTATTCAGATAGGTAGTCTTGACGCTGTAGGTAAACTTATCACGACATATAGGCAAACACTGAATGATAAAGGGCTTAAAGCATCAAAGCTATTTGAGAAAGGAACGATAATAGTAGCAATTGTCGGTGGTACAATAGGTAATTTGGGTGTTCTTGGTAAAGATATGTGTTTTCCTGACAGTATGGTGGGAGTGCGACCCAAAAAAGGCATCTGTCAAGACTATATTCTTATGCTACTACAGCACTATCGTCCTTATTTACTTGAATTGTCATACCAGATGGCAGGGCAACCAAATATTAAGCTTCCAACGCTAAATAATTTAATCTGTGCTCTACCTAATATCCTCGAACAAAAAGCCATAGTAACCAAAGTAGAAAAACTCCTCACCCTCTGCGACCAACTCGAAACCCAAATCACCAACAACCAAACCCACGCCGAACAACTGATGCAGGCGGTCCTCAAAGAAGCCTTTAGCCAAGGCAAGGATACTCCCGAAAAAGCGATTAAGAATGCATAACATTTCGTTATGTCGATGTATATAAAACAAGAGAAGTTGTAAAGGAGGCTGTGTTATGAACATGAAACAAATCAGGAAAAAAGCGGCAAAGATGGGCGTTAAGGCCAAAAAAATGAAAAAAGCTGACCTGATTCACGCCATCCAGATGCATGAGGGAAATTCCCCCTGTTTTCTCACGGGAAATGATTCCTGCGATCAGGCGGATTGTTGCTGGAAAAGTGATTGTTTACCGACGAGCAGCAATTAGCATGAGAGAGCGTTCATACTTAATTTGACAGACAACGCTGTCCCTTTCCTCCGGCCTCCTGGTGTGTACACAGTTGGCTGGAGGTCGGGAGCGTGGTAACGCTCTTTCACCCTCTTCGTTTATATTCCCCCTCTTTTTCCTCTAAATATACCGCCGCAATGAATTAAAGCGTTCTGTGTTTAATTCGCTGCTATTGCTTGTTATTTTTTTAATTTTAATGCGATAAGGGCACAGCGTAAGGGAGATAGGTAGCGTTCTCCTCCGTGTTAAGACGGATATCTTGCTCACCAGGATAATTTCTATACGTTTTTCCTTGACAGGGCATTCTGTGGTGGGTATTATTTATACAGAATAGAACACCAGATGTATTGTACATTGAGTCTCTCACTTCCTCGTCGGAACCTGAGAGTTGATAATGCCACAGCCGTCGTGAGGCGGTGTCGGAAAGCCACGGATCTCTTGAAAAAGAGACCGCCGGGTTACCTTCTTTTACGTTTGACATGGAGTGAGGCAATGAGATCCTCAAAAAGAAATACCCCGCCAGGAAACCCTTCCTTCGATTGCATTGATCGGCTTTTTTTGAGCCGCCTATTTACTTTTTTTCCTTCTGGATATACACGAGTCGCGCGATTGTTCCAAGCAGCCCGCGCAGTTAACAGCCCGAGCTGTTGCTTTTCCACGTTTGCCGCTTTGATCCGGCAGAACAACCTCCGTAACTCGTTGCAAAGCGAAGTCCGTTTCGCAAAATCTCGTACCGCTGCCGCATACTGCTTTTTGATAGCTTCATTTTTCAGAATGCCGATGCATGCTGACAGGTACAGGTACAGGTACAGGTACAGGTATGGCGGAAAAGATGCTTCGGTAACGTCTTGTGAATTGAAACAGCGGAGGATGGAAAATGACAACGGCTTATGATTGGACAGAAGAACAATATAACGGATTAGACAAGATAGATCCTCAGTACGGACGTTTCTTTTCTATTGTCAATGAGTTGAACGAGGCCAGTGACATGTCTGTTTCGCGACGTTTGCGGACGGAAATGCGTCTTGAATGGCGTGATGAATATAATGTCGGCGTGAAAAAGATAGACTCTCAGCATAAGTCTTTTTTTCGGATGATTAAAAAAATATCCGATCTTCATCTCAAGGGTACCGGTTCTCCAAAAGAGGTGGTTAAGCTTGGCGGACTGCTTGACGAGTTGCAGGCTTATGCTCAGTTGCATTTTCAAACCGAGGAAAAGCTGATGGCCCAGTATGGATATCCGATGATTAACAACCAGAAAAAAGAGCATGCAATTATTACGTTCGAGTTGGACAGGCAGGTGAAGGCGATAAAGGATTCAAGCGGCTCAACGGCAAAATTAGTCTATTTTCTGGTTCAGTGGTTTATTAAACATACGGTGTACTCGGACAAAGAAGTTGGGCTGTTTATCCTCCGGCAAAAGAAAGCGCAGGCTTTCCAGTTCAATCTGACGGGAGCCAAACAAAAAGTTACAGGCTTCTTGAATCAACCGTTGAGCACCGGTAAAATTATGGCCTTCCTGAATCAACCGTTGACGATTGTTCCTGGCTATAAAGAGGACTCGGCTTATCCTACTGGCTGATCTGCTGTATTTTTTGTATGTTACAAGTATATCAAAACTGCCTTGACGGGAAAAGAAGCTTTTCTGGCAAGGTGATATTTCCAATTCATGATTTGAGCAAGGTACAGACAATGAAATATCAGGTTGTATGTCAAGGACGGTTACTGATCGGGGCCAAGGAAAAGGTGTGCCTAGAGCGTATTCAGCGGATTACGAAACTGTCGGAGGAGAAAATAAGAGCCACTCTGTTGAACGGGCACCCGAAGAAAGTGTTCGCTTCCGACGATAAAATCAGGGCTGAAAAATACGGCTTGGCATTCCGCAATGCAGGGCTGGATGTATTGATTCGGAATAAAAATACAATGGGCATTGAAAGAGTTCGGACCGGAGTTCGTTGACAACAGAGCCTGAATCTTTTTTCATGATGGTCACATTGCCGGGTTTGTGCGTAGTGCATGACCCGGTTTTTCATTTCGTATCTCCTGCCGCGCTCCCTCCCCTCGTTCCTCCTTTTCCTCTGAAAAAGTCATCTGAAAAAAATCAGGGCATCTTTCCGCCTGATCATGTTTAATGGTCGAAGCCGATCCGGCGAATTTTTCCGTGATGATGCGGAATTCCAATTCTTGTCGAGGTAGACGTAAAATACAAGTGATGAAACATCAGCAAGATGATTATCGTGAGAAAAGACCTTCCCACGCCCCTTGGCGGGCCAGATTGCATGAAGTAATCTTCGAAGCCGATACCCCGGTCGGGAAAGGATTTGACGTTGTCCTGATTGGCGGCATCCTGATAAGCGTCATCACGGTTATGCTGGACAGTATTGACCTGTTCCGCACCCAGCATGGCATCCTGCTCTACAGGATAGAATGGATTTTTACCCTTCTTTTTACGGGAGAATATATTTTACGATTGCTTTGCGTCGGCAAGCCGCTCAAATATGCGATCAGTTTCTACGGGGTGATTGATCTGCTCGCAATCATCCCGACGTACGTCAGCCTGTTTCTGCCCGGAACGCAGTATTTGCTGGTTATCAGGATTCTACGGATACTCCGCATCATCACGGAAAAATTCG
>JBATKL010000374.1:0-1563 GCA_049669385.1 Candidatus Electrothrix sp.
ACCGTAGGGTGGGCAACGAGCAATAACGTGAACACGTTGGCAACGCGACAGCTTTTTCATTGAAACAGGGTTGGGTGAACCGAAATATTGCCCACCCTAGCAGGTTGTCCACCCCCAAAATTATTGATCGCGCCATCAGGTTTCACTCGCCAATATCATGATCTAAATCAGCGACCGCTCCACCGCCCCAGTTTGCAGGATAAAGACCCGCTGCCACATAACGATGAAAGGTTGAATACGGCCAGTCCTTGACCCGGCCTACCAAGCCGTGCTTTACCGGATTATAATGAATATAATCCACATGCGTCCGATAATCCTCCTCATCTCGGATCAAATGCTCCCAGAACCGTCTTTGCCATACGGTGCTTTCCCGATGTTTTTGTTTGGAAGGATTCATCCATTCGGGTTTATGCAATGCTGTTTTGGTCTGTTTGGAAAAACGCGATTTGATCAGACTCCAGCGTTTTGAAAAATCAGCATCTTCTTGGGGTAATGTCCAGATGCAATGCATATGCTCCGGCAGAAGCACCCATGCATCAATGCGAAAAGGGTGTTTTTGCCGCGTCCGTTCAATTGCCTGCCGTAATGTTTTCCGGCATTCCGATTTATCGAAAAGATACCTCCGACGGAAGGTCACCGCCGTAAAGAAGAAGGTTCCACCCGGCAAAAACGCTCGACGATAATTTGACATTCATATCCTCCGACCAAAATATTATTACGTATCACGTATTCAACGTAGGGTGGGCAACGAATAATAACTTGAACAACGTTGGCAACGCGACAGCTTTTTTATCAGAACAGGGTTGGATGAACGAAATATTGCCCACCCTACCGGGCTGAACTCGAACACAGCGGAAACCAAGATCATCGTCACGGAGGCCTGGCCCGCGCCCGTCCCGGTAGGCGGAACGGCAGTACTGCGCCCTAAAGTACCACGAGCCGCCGCGAACGACACGGCCCACGCCGGCTTTGTCCGTTTCTTCCTTCTCCCAAATACTGCCGTCTTCAGGTGCATTATCATAGTTTTCATGCCAGGGATCGGCAACCCACTCCCAGACATTACCCAGCATATCATAGAGGCCCCAGTCATTGGCTTGTTTTTCCGCAATCGGATGGGTTTCACCACCGCTATTTTTTCTGTACCAAGCAATGGGATCAAGGGCCGGGGCCGTATCATCATCAATTTTTATCGGGCCGGTATACAGGGCCGTCGAGCTGCCTGCCCGACAAGCGTATTCCCACTGAGCTTCAGCGGGCAGGGTCAGATCTAATCCGGGAAGCTTCCTGTTGATCTCTTTCAAAAAATCCTGACAATCATTCCAACTGACCTGTTCTACTGGCCGATTTGGTGTTTTAAATTCACTGGGGTTTTCTCCCGTCACCGCCTGCCAAAGGGCCTGGGTCACCGGGGTGTCGAACAGCCAAAAACCGGTGCTGATGGTCACCTGATGCTGCGGCCCTTCATCATCATAACGGCCCGGTTCATCCTCGGGCGAACCCATCAAAAACCGTCCCGGTGGAATCCAGCGCATTCGTTGGGTGACCGGTTTATCCTCTCCAGCT
>JBATKL010000375.1:0-7105 GCA_049669385.1 Candidatus Electrothrix sp.
CAGAGACTTAGGAATGGAGTTCATCAACCCGTGTTCCAACTTATCACGCAAAGCGCGAACGCGGGTGTTTTCCTCTTCCAGCATTTCCCCGGCCAGCTGGCAGGCCCGGCCCAGTCCGACAATGGAGGGTCCGTTTTCCGTGCCGCCGCGCCGACCGTGTTCCTGGTGACCACCATGGAGAAAGGGTACATAGGGCGTTCCTTTACGCACATAGAGCACCCCAACCCCCTTGGGCGCATGGAGCTTATGGCCGGATAGGGAGAGGAAATCAATCTGGTTCTCTTGCATATTGATGGGGATTTTACCTACAGCTTGGACCGCATCGGTGTGAAATAGGATGCCCCGCTCCTTGGCTAGAGCCGCCATTTCCTCGACAGGAAACAGCACCCCGGTCTCATTGTTGGCCCACATAACCGAAACTATGGCCGTGTCCTCGGTCAGTGCTTCTTGATAGGCGTCGAGATCCAGTGTACCGTCTGCCTCAACCATCAGTCGGGTGACCCGATGCTTATGGCCGGTCAACAGGTCCAGGGTTTCGCAAAGATTCTTGACCGCCGGATGCTCCACTCGGGTGGTAACGATATGCCGAAGTTCCGGTTGGCTCTGCAAGGCCGAGAGAATCGCGGTGGAATCGCTTTCTGTGCCGCAACTGGTGAACACGATCTCTTCCGGATCTGCTCCGAGCAACTCGGCGATCTGCGCCCGTGCCTGCTCAATAGCCTGGCCGACCTGACCGCCAAAGGTATGCATGGATGAGGGATTGCCGTAGCAATCCTGAAGAAAGGGCATCATCACCTCCAAGACCTCAGGAGCAATCCGGGTGGTGGCGTTGTTGTCCATATAAATGACCTTGTCGCTGCCGCAGTCCATTATTTCTCCTCCTCAACAATCAGGCTATCCACTACCTGTTCACGCAGTTTCTTTTCCACGTACTCTTTCAGGGTTGTCCGAGCGGAATGACAACCGGCACAGGCTCCTCGCAGGGATACCGTGACAAAATCGCCGTCCACATCGACCAGCTCAATATCGCCGCCGTCCTTTTTCAGGGTCGGTCGGATTTCTCGCTCCAAAACCTGCTCAATCTTTTTAATCTTCTGCAAGGTGGTCATCCGCTGTTCTTTGACAGGCGTGCTCTTTTTCGCTAGGCCTTCCACGGTCTGCTGAAGAATTTCCCGTAACCGGTCCTCACATTTACCGCAGCCGCCCCCGGCCTTGGTGAAATTAGTGATCTCCTCAACAGAACGAAGTCCAGATTCCTGGATTGCCCGAATAACATCAAGGTCGGTCACGCCGAAGCATTCGCAGATCACTTCGCCCTGTGCCATAGGCAGGATCACGCCCCGGTAATCGGCAATGGCCGCTTCCAAGGCTTCACGGCCCATAACGGAGCAGTGCATTTTTTCTTTAGGCAGGCCGCCCAAGGCCTCAGCAATATCCTCATTGGTGATCTTGGCAGCCTCGTCTACAGGCATTCCTTTGATAAGCTCTGTCAGGACCGAAGAAGAGGCAATGGCAGAGGCGCAACCAAAGGTTTTAAATTGAGCATCGACAATAATATCGTTTTCGTCTACTTTGATAGTTAATTTTAAAGCGTCGCCACAGGCCAGTGAACCCACATTTCCGGTACCGCTTGGATTCTCGACCTCTCCTACATTCTGCGGTTGCATGAAGTGCTGCTGCACTTTGTCTGTATATTCCCACATAATAGTCTATCTATGAACGAAGATTTATGGTATTAAGGCCTACTTGACCGTTCCCCACGGCCAGGGGCCCGCAGTTGTTTCGCAAGGAAGAAATCCTTGATGAATATCGAGGCAAGGTTACCTCAAAATGACAGGGCCTGCACGGGTTAAGGTTGACAACAGAGAAAAATTTTATAATAGTTTTTCTTATACACTGCGGTCGACAATCTTGTACCGCAGGATACATTGTTTATACACTGTTCAGTTGATCAGTTATTTTATAAAAAGATATGTGGTCTGGGAGAAGAAAAGACATGGGACAAGCACACGATGAAAAGCTGATTCTTTGGTTTGAAGAGATTGGTATAGACGATGTACCGCTGGTGGGAGGTAAAAACGCCTCGTTGGGTGAGATGTATCAGCATTTGACCGACAAAGGTGTTGCCGTCCCGCATGGATTCGCCATCACAGCCTATGCGTATCGGTATCTCCTCAAAGAAGCTGGAATTGAAGCAGAGATCCGGCAGATATTGTCTGATCTGGATACTGAAGACATGGCCAATTTGGCCGAACGCGGTCAAAAATGTCGGGACATCATCCGCAATGCTCCTTTCCCTGACACTCTGCGCGATGCCATCATCGAGGCATACCAGAAGATGGAAGCCGAATACGGAGAGAACTGCGACGTGGCTGTCCGCTCTTCAGCTACTGCCGAGGACCTGCCAGATGCCTCCTTTGCTGGCCAGCAGGAAACCTACCTGAACATTCATGGCTACGACAATATTATCCAAAATTGCCGGAAATGTTTTGCCTCCCTGTTCACCAACCGGGCCATTTCTTACCGTCAACATCAGGGCTTTGGTCAGTTTGATGTGTACCTGTCGATCACGGTTCAGAAAATGGTGCGCTCCGATTCCGCTTCTTCCGGTGTTCTGTTCTCTATTGATACCGAGTCCGGTTTTGAGGATGCCTGTTTTATCACCGGTGCCTGGGGTCTGGGAGAAAACGTGGTTCAGGGTGCAGTCAACCCGGATGAATACTACGTGTACAAGCCGAAACTCAAGGAAGGCAAGCGCCCCATTGTCGGCAAGAAGATTGGATCCAAGGCCATAAAAATGGTCTATGATAATGATCCGTCGACCGAAGAGCCGGTCAAAAATATCGACACCACCGAAGAAGAGCGTAACTCCTATGTTATCTCTGATGACGAAATCCTCCAGCTGACAAAATGGGCCTGTATTATTGAGGATCATTACGGCAAGGGCATGGATATCGAGTGGGCCAAGGATGGCGACGGCAAGGAAGTCGGTACCGGTGAGCTGTTCATCGTTCAGGCTCGTCCCGAGACTGTCCATTCTCAGGCCAACAAAAGCGTCATGGAAACCTACAAGCTGTTGGAGAAAGGAACTGTCCTGTCTGAAGGGCTAGCTGTGGGTACCAAGATCGGCCAAGGTGTGGCTCATTGCATTGACAATGTGAAAGACATCGGCACCTTTAAGAAAGGCGAAGTACTGGTGACCGACATGACCGACCCGGACTGGGAACCGATCATGAAGATTGCCGGAGCCATTGTCACCAATCGTGGCGGGCGAACCTGTCATGCTGCGATCATTTCTCGTGAGCTGGGTATCCCCTGCGTTATCGGCACAGGCGATGCTACTGACAATATTTCAACCGGTCAGGAGATCACAGCTTCTTCCGCTGAAGGCGAGACCGGCTATGTCTACGAAGGTCTGCTCAAGTATGAGATTGAGACCACTGATCTGGCCAATATGCCTGCCACCAAGACCAAGATCATGATGAATTTGGCCATTCCGGAAAAAGCCTTCACGGAATGCCAGATCCCCAATGATGGCGTTGGCTTGGCCCGTGAAGAGTTTATTATTAACTCCCATATTGGTCTCCATCCGCTGGCTCTGTACAACTACGAAGAGCTTAAGGCGTCTGACGATCCAGAGAAGCAGGACATTGTCAAGCGTATCGACGCAAAGACCGCTGCCTATTCTGATAAAAGACAGTTCTTTATCGATAAGGTAGCTGAGGGTGTGGGCCGAATTGCTGCTGGTTTCTACCCCAAAGACGTTATTGTCCGTCTGTCCGACTTCAAATCCAACGAGTATGCCAACTTGGTCGGCGGTACACTCTATGAGCCGGAAGAAGAAAACCCGATGATCGGCTGGCGCGGTGCTTCCCGCTACTACGATCCAAAATATCGTCCTGCCTTTGAGCTGGAGTGCCAAGGTCTGCTCAAGGCGCGGAACGATATGGGCCTGGATAACATCAAGCTGATGGTGCCCTTCTGCCGTACTCCGGAAGAGGGGAGAAAGGTCATCGAAGTTATGCGGGAATGTGGCCTGGTTCAGGGCGAGAACGGCCTGGAGCTGTACGTAATGTGCGAGATTCCCAGCAATGTGATCTGTGCTGATGCCTTTGCTGACATCTTTGACGGCTTTTCCATCGGATCTAATGACCTGACCCAGCTCACTTACGGCCTTGACCGTGACTCCGGTATTGTTACTGGTATCGCTGATGAGCGCCACGATGCGGTGAAAGAGATGATCAGGATGGTGATCAAGACCGCAAAACGACGCGGTAAAAAGATCGGTATCTGCGGCCAGGGCCCCTCTGACTTTCCTGACTTTGCCACCTTCCTGGTTGAAGAGGGCATTGACTCCATGTCGCTGATTCCGGATACAGCCGTGAAAACACGACTGGCGGTGCATGAGAAGGAGAAAGAAATGGGGATTGCTCCTGAGTAAGTTGGGGCAGTAAACAAGGAAGAATGAAAAAGGGCGGGCTGTGTAGCAGGTTCCGCCCTTTTGCTGTTTGAGGTCAATGTTACAAAAGCACCGAGCAAGACCATATGAAAATAACAATAAAAAATCTTGGCGCATTGAAACAGGCAGAGTTCACGCTTGGCGAAATGACCATTATATGTGGCGGTAATAATACAGGAAAAACCTACGCCACCTATGCGCTTTATGGCTTCCTGTCCAGTTGGCGTGAAGGCTTACCAATTGATATCCCATCAAAGAACGTAAGCGAGCTGATGAGTGAAGGAGTCACGCATATAGATATCAACAATTATATTAAAAATTATGAGCGCATACTTTTTGATGGGTGTGCAGAATATACAAAATTTTTGCCGACAATTTTTGCCGCTCCGAAGGACAGATTTAAAGACAGTTCATTCGCTGTAACCGTTGCACAAGAGTATGTAAATACTCTTGAAAAATTCGAACGCCGTATGAAGGCCGCAAACAAGGAACTGTTCTTTATTATAAAGGAAGAGACAAGTTGCGATATGGTTGTCACTCTGCTTGCAGAGAAAGGAGAGGTTAAAATTCCGCAGGAAGTGATTAAAAAAGTTATTGGAGATGCGCTTAAAGAAATAATCTTTGGGCAGGTATTTCCAAATCCGTTCATTGCCAGCGCGGAGAGGACAGGTGCGGCCATCTTTCGCAAGGATTTGAATTTTGCCCGCAATCGTCTTCTCGAAGAGATGACGAAAACAGATCAATCGGTCAATCCTGTTGATCTCCTGTTTAAGACATATCAAGACTATGCGCTACCGGTAAAGGATAATGTCGATTTTACTCGGCAGATTGAAACCCTAGCTAAAAAAAGCAGCTTTATCGATGAACAGCACCCGGATGTGCTGGAAAATTTTGCTGATATTATCGGCGGAAAATATCAAGTTACAAAAAATGATGAGCTATATTACATTCCGAAAGGCAAGAGAGTCAAACTGACGATGGATGAAAGCTCCAGCGCGGTGCGTTCCTTGCTGGATATCGGTTTCTATTTGAAACACATGGCGCAACCCGGCGACCTGCTGATGGTGGATGAGCCAGAGCTTAATTTGCACCCGGAAAATCAGCGACGAGTAGCCCGGCTGTTCGCAAGATTAATAAACCTCGGCATAAAAGTCTTCATCACGACCCACAGCGATTATTTTATCAAGGAGCTGAATACGCTGATCATGCTGAATCATGACAAACAACATGTCAAAAATATTGCTGAACGGGAAGGATATTGCAGGGCTGAACTCATATCTTCAGATCAGATCAAGGTGTATATCGCTGAAGAATCTATGGTCCTCCTTGATGGAGGAAAGCGTAAAACCCGCTGTCAAACATTAGTGCCTGCCGACATAGATCATGAGCTGGGCATTCAGGCACGCAGTTTTGACACAACCATTGAATCTATCAATAGAATTCAGGAAGAGATCGTCTGGGGAGAGGAATGAAACATGACAGACATTGAACTCCTTGATCAGATGATAAAAGATGAAGCAAAGATGGTACTTGAGGAGAAAAACGGAAAGCTATATGTCACATTAAAGGAACCGCAATACCCAAAAGGCTCCGTCACTATTGCAGGACTGCCAAATAACTCCATCGTCATCAAGGCTGATAAGTTCAACTCTCCTGATTCACTTTTTGCTGGCTCAAAAGGAGAATGCAAACGAGCAGATTTTATTATAGCAGCCGCAACAGCACAGAAAAAAGTGATTCTATGCATTGAAATGAAATACAGAAAAGGCAAGCCAACTGAAATTGTTCAGCAGTTAAGAGGAGCCCGTTGCCTTCTTTCGTATTGTCAGGAAATAGGTAGGGCTTTTTGGAACAAACAAGATTTCCTCAAAGGGTATGCTTATCGTTTTATCAGCATAGGCAATCTCAGCATAGCAAAGCAGAAAACTCGCATAGAACATCAGTCTGCAAAACACGACTGTCCAGAACGGATGCTAAAAATCGATTGGCCGAATAGTCGTGTTGAATTCAATATGTTATCCGGGAAAAAGTGACGGGGATGATGGCAGTATCAAACATCTTTGTTCAACAGAGCCCTCTCCTTTTCAAAAGGTAAGCCATTTTTTTAAGGGGGGGCATCAAACCACGTCCTCTGAACGTGGCCTGTGATTGCTCCTACCGCTCTTGCTCTAATGATGAGATTTTTAACTTTTCAATCCGTTTTCAATAACCTACTTTCAATAACCTACTCATCCCTGAACGCTACTTCTCCTCGTCACCATCCGCAGAACAGCATAACCAGCCCCACCTGAAATCAGAGACCCAAGAATAATGCCGATCCGTTCATCAAAAATCTTTTCTGCTCCCTGAAAGGCCAAGCCACCGATGAACAAACTCATTGTGAATCCGATCCCGCAAAGCAAGGAGGCCCCGTAGAGATGGCCCATGGTGATTCCCTTGGGTAACTGAGCAATCTGTAATTTAAGGGAGATAAAGCAAAGGCCGAACACACCTATCTGTTTGCCGACAATCAAACCGAGAGCGATGCCGAGCGGCACGGCATGCAGTACCTGATCCATGCCCACTCCTGTCAGATTCAGGCCGGAATTGGCAAAGGCGAAGACAGGGAGAATGAAATAGGCAACAACCGAGTGCAGACTGTGCTCA
>JBATKL010000376.1:0-1642 GCA_049669385.1 Candidatus Electrothrix sp.
GAGAAGGGCGGGGCAATGAAGCGGAAAATCAACTATCCGAAACACAAGGTCATTGACCTTGGCATATTCCCGGAACAAATAAAGAATCTGCCAGCACTGAAACCGCTGCGTTTAAAAAGCCAGGAACATCAGGCAGCACTTGACGTTCTGCCCTATGCTGCCCTGTCCGCTATCGGTGGTGCCGCCATTGCTGCTGGTGTCCCCTTTGACGAGGTGCTTGCAAGCTGGCGGCAGGAAGGAAACAGCGTGGGCGACTCCTCCGTTTCAAGCTACGGCTGAACCGCCCTGCCCCCTACCATCCCTCCTTCCAGATCATCCTCCGCCACAGCTCAAAGGTGATCAGCATCCACAATTTGAGACCATGCCGGGGCTGGCCGTGTTCCGTGTCATAGTTGAGCAGTTCCTGCACCCGGTCCGGGTTGAAAATTCCGGCCCGTTTGACCTCGCGTCTGCTCAGAATTTTATGAGCATATTTTCGTAGATCCTTGCGGAACCAAAAATGCACCGGGACCCGCATGCCGCTCTTGGGCCGGGTAATAATTGTCTCCGGCAACATATCCTTATACGCCAACTTCATGATTACCTTTTCAACCCCCTGCCGAAGTTTGAGAGTCGAGGGCATCCGAAAACTCAGTTCTATCAGTCGTTCGTCAAACAGGGGGGAAAGCGGTGTCAGACCGTGAGCACCGGTCATCCGCTCAACCTTGGGCAGGATAAGGTGCGCACCTTTAAGGCGGATATTGATAGCACAAAGTTTGTCGAGAAAATTTTTCGGCTGGCGGGCTTGGAAAAAAGGAGTTAACAGACCTTCAAGCGCATCATGTGAGCTGTACTGACTGCGCCATTCCGGGGTGAGCAAATCCTCCAAATCATCATAGGCCCGGCAATAGGAGGCGAGATAGGCCTGTTCGCGAAACAGCGGGCCGCGTTCAATACCTCCGTACCAATGCTGAACCAGCATTGGAATATTTTTCGGGCCGCCAAAGACCGGATCGCCGCCCTCCCCGTTAAACACGTACTCCACTTCCTTGGCCGCAATGGCGGACAGCATGTAGTTGGGCATGGCCACGGGGTCACCAATGGGCTCATCCAGGTGATAGATAATATCGCTGAGTTGAGGCAGGAAGTCCTTGGGCTGGATCAGAATTTCCCGATGATCGCTGCCAATGCGTTTAGCAGCAGCCTGAGAAAATTCCAGTTCGTTGGGGTACTGTTCGCCGAAATGGACAGACCAGCTGGGCACAGGTCGATCAATCTGCCGCATAAGTTCACTTCCGACCACACTGGAGTCAAGCCCGCCAGAGAGAAACAATCCCACTGTGCCGGATTTTGGAAGACGATCCGCCACCGCCCGCTGATGGAGGGTGTGAAATTCCCTGACCCACTCCCGCTCATCCTTTTCTTCTTTTTCCTGTGCCTCAAAGGCGAAAAAACAGCGGGGAGATTCCACCCGGCCATGGGCGAAGGTGACAGTGTGACCTGGAAGCAGTTCCCACATATTTTCCAGCATGGTTTCCGATCCGGGCACAAAACTGAAGGAGAGGTACTGGGCCACGGCAGCTGGCCGCAGCCTGCGGGGAAAATCGGGCCAAGCCAGTATGCCTTTCGGTTCAATGGAGAAAATAAAGCGTCCGTTATACAA
>JBATKL010000377.1:0-2184 GCA_049669385.1 Candidatus Electrothrix sp.
TTAACCCCAGCCTCAACAATTAAGAAAGGGTTTTCCCTGTTAATTGGAATCCCAGCAATATTTATTAACTTCATTTTATTTTGCAAAGGTGGTTACCCTTTATCATGACCGAGCGTTTTTTGAAGGGCCATTGTAATGATATTAAGGACATTATCTATTCCGTCCCGGATACCGCTCTCATGTAAATGCTGACTCATTTTATCACGAAGAATATCGCTATACAAAAGCTGATCAAGGACTCGATGAAACTTGTCTTGCGTTAATTCAGTAGCTGGTCCAAGAAAAATAACTCCTGGTGATTTTTTTACAAAATCATGGGTCATCTCTCGTTCATTCGCCGCCACAGATAATACCGGCGTCCCAAGACTGCCAAGCTCATAAACTGTACGTCCGGCACTGGTGATGGCAATATCAGCTTCCGCCATGTAACGACTTATAATTTTTGTTTTACGTATAATTTCTATGTGATGATTTGCTGTCTTTGAAAAAGAAGCCACTTCAGCATCCTGCACATAACCGATGCCAAGGATAACAGTTATACTCCAGTCACCTTTAATCTGATCCAGCCATTGTAAAATCTTAAGAGTAAGTCCTGTGGGATCGGTTCCACCAAACAATAAGAGGATATTACGAACCTCTCTCTTATTCTCCAGAGGGAGAACCGAATAAAACTCATCCCGTAAACAACAATAGTCAATTCCGCGAAATGTATTCGAGGAAATCTGCTCAGGGGCATCATACATTGAGTTGATTACATAGGTAGCCCTCGAAGCACCGGCACCTAAGTCTTCGAAATTAACACTTACCATCCCTGCCTCGGTCAAGGCTCGCATAAACGAATCTTCTGTATCTAAAATATCGTTAATCACGAGATCTGGACCATCGGAGAGTATGGTCTCAATTTCTTTTCCAGGAGCAACAGAAACCACGTCGTAAAATCGATCCTGAATTATTTGTTGAGCCATCTGAGATTCGTCATTAACGAGAAACCAAACATCATGATCAACTAAGCGATCTGCAAGAGTCAAAGCCCGATACACATGTCCAAGCCCACATAATCGATTCCCTATAACGTGAAAACAAATCCGTTTTCTTTGCAGAGATTTTTCTATCAACCACCAGTCAAAATAATCATCAATATCTATTGCTTCTTTTTTAGAAACCTCAATAACACCAACATTCTGACCAAACCTTGATCTTGCAGAAAAGAGGACATCTCTAGGACATACAACGACTCCACCTGTTTCCTTATAGCTTGGAGGCAACTGCTGCCGATTTACGCGTTGAGCATAAGCGGGAAACATATCGCCGCTTGGATTTCCTGTCCAAGTTAAATGAGTATTTTCCACTACGGTCAAAACGGTATCAAGTCCTTCAGCTACGCATTTTCTAATTGCCTTATCAATGTTCTCAGGCTTCATTAAAGGCGCTGTTGCCTGCACAGTCACAATAAAAGTTGAATGCGTTCCTTCTTCTTCGAGTTGTCTGACACTGTAAAAAATAACCTCATCCAAGGTACTCTTGGCATCAGCCAACTGAAGAGGTCGCTCTAAGACTTTCGCGCCAAATCGTATTGCAATTTCTGCAATCTCTGCATCTTCCGTTGACACAAAGACTTCATCAATTTCTTTTGCTGCTAAACAATTTTCTATAGAGTAAGCCAGCAGAGGCTTTTTTCCCATCAACCGGACATTCTTTCTTGGAATACCTACAGAACCGCCTCGGACTGGAATAATGGCTATGACTCTCTTGAGATGACTCTTCACGCCTCCACCTATATATTTTCGTTAATGTCTTTAAGTTTTTTTAACGTATCAGAATCGAATTGTCCCTGAAATAACGAAATATTATCCTTCAAAACTTGTTTGTCGAAATTCCACCATTCTATCTGTAAAAGTTCGTTAATTATTTTTTTATCAAATCTATATTTAATAATCTTTGCAGGGACACCAGCAACAATTGCGTAATTAGGAACATCTTTCGTTACAACAGCACCTGCTCCAACAACCACCCCATTTCCAAGAGTAATACCTGATAGGATCACACTATTAGCTCCTATCCACACATCGTTCTCTAGAGTGACATTCTGGAAAAATTGCTTTCTTTCTTCAACATACCCACCAACATATGGTACGTAAGGGAATGCACTTGTCGTTAAATGATCAACAGGGTGCGTCCTCGCAC
>JBATKL010000378.1:0-4738 GCA_049669385.1 Candidatus Electrothrix sp.
GCAAGAATCAACTCGACATCGGGTGGCGTGGGAGGAGCACAGTCCAACTGTACCTCCAGTTCGACCGCATTGTTATCCATGCTAATAATCTGTCCTCGGCCCATCTTGCCGTGTACCATACCGATGCGTAAGGTGTCGCCGAGTTTGAGTTTAAGGACGGTGTGGATATGCTTTGCCCGCTGATCTGTCAGAAGGAGACGGCCCGCATTCTGCTCATGTTGTTCAAAAAGAAGAAGATTCATGTTTTGTTTCCAATTTTTTTCTATGGCTCAAAAGAGGGATAAGATTGCTCATTGCCGTCAAAAATATCTCGATTGACGGGGGACGTTCATCAGCTCAGGATATCAGCTCAAAATAAATTCGGATATTTCTTTATACGTGCCGACCCGCATGGGTGGCCCCCAATATCCTGTGCCTTGATTGACGTAGAGCAAGGTTTCTTTATGCCGGTAGAATCCCTTCAGATAGGGCTGCTGCAACGGGGTCAGATAGTTAAAGGGCCAAATCTGACCGCCGTGCATATGCCCAGAAAGAACAAGAGCTACCCCGTACGGGGCCGCTTCTTTGACAGCTCTGGGCTGATGAGCCAGGAGAATAACTTCGCTTGTTTTGGCTATACCCCCTAAAGCCTTTGTAAAGTTTGGAGCGTATTGCTTGCCAAATCTTCCGGCATCATGATCTGTTACTCCGGCCAGGACAAGAGCCTCTTTTCCTCGACGAATCTCTATGTTGGTGTTGTTTAAAACAGTAATGCCGAGCTGCTCTATTTCAGGGATCCATTGCTCGACGTCGCTGTAATACTCATGATTTCCAGTGACAAAAAATACGCCGTGCCGGGCTTTGAGTTCGGCCAAAGGAGCAAGCTCGCCAGCAAGCTCTGCTGCATCGCCGTCAACTAAGTCTCCTGTTATGGCGACAAGATCAGGCTGCAAGTTGTTCACGATCGCGACGATCTCAGCGAGTTCAGCTCGCATGGACATGGCACCGATATGAATATCTGATATCTGGACAAGGGAGAATCCCTTAAAATTGGGCGGTAGTCCTGATAGTTTGACGGGCAATCGATTGACCGTGGGTGGGTCAAGGCATTTTTTGACACCAAAGGCGGAAATACCGAGCACCGATATTGAGGCGGAAGCGGCAAGAGTTTGGCCAAGAAAGCGTCTTCGGCTCGGATCTGGGAGATTCTTCTTTTTCTGGAGAAGGCGGCGTGAAATATAATGAAGAAATTTGAGACTGTCCGTGAACAAAAAGAAGAAAAAGAAAAGCATCAGGATGCCGAGCCAAAGGTAGGCAACCCATAACAGAGGAAAGAGCTGCTGAAAGGAAAACTGTTTTGTGAGGATACGGGAAATCGGCAAGAGGAGAAAAAGGGCGAGTACCGCCGCTGTCCCGAATCGTTGCACAGGGCGGCTGAAGCCGGGATCCTTCACCATGCGTCGCCAGAAGTAATAATGCATAAAGGCAAGAACGCCCAGAACGACCGTCAGGAAACGGAGAAAGAAAAAAGTCGAGGAAGACATGCTGTTTGCTTCGGTGGAGTTTTTTTTGCAAACCTCCTCGCTTATCGTTGGCGAGAAGTTCTCTTCAGGCTAAAAGCCTATAAGCCGTCTGTACTTGTTGGCTTGTTACCAGTTACCATAATGCGATGTGGTTGTACAGGGGCTTGCTCTCATTGTACAAAAAATAAAGAGTGCTTCATCATTCTGAGCTGGACAGCAGCTGAAATAATACGTAATGATATGAAGGAACGATTTATTTTTCCGCAAACAGCGAGAAAAAATACATTTGATTGCAGTGCAAACACATCTCAACTATATTCTTTACCAAATTAATTTTCGTCCAGTTAACGCAGTTTTCCCAACAGCCCAAATTATATAATGCCTGTTTACGAATACACCGCTCTTAATGCTCAAGGAAAAAAACACAAAGGAGTAATGGACGCTGACTCCATGTCAGCTGCCCGCCGAAAAATTCGCAAGGATGGGAGTTATCCGGTCGAAATTAAGGAAACGCTCTCACGGGGGCGAAAAAAAAAGGGATCTGATAAAAAAAACGCCCTTTCCTTACAATTCGGTTCCCGGATCAAACAACAGGAGATCCATGTGGCGACCCGCCAGCTCGCTACCCTTCTCGGAGCTGGTATTCCTCTTGTCCCGGCCCTGAGCGGCCTCGTTGAGCAAACCACCAACAAATCGCTGCAAACCACGATCACCCAAATCAAGGATTCCGTCAACGAGGGAAACTCTCTGACATCCTCTCTGGCAGAGCATCCCCGCCTCTTTTCCAAGATCTACGTTAATATGGTCCAGGCTGGCGAGGCTTCAGGCTCGTTGGATGTGGTTCTTGAGCGGCTGGCCGAAGTCGGAGAGCAACAGCAGGCCCTGCGTTCGCGAATTACTGCGGCTCTCATCTACCCGATCTTTATGGCCGTGGTCGGGATCGGGGTACTGTTCCTCCTTATCACCTTTATCGTTCCCTCAATCACCAAAGTCTTTACCGACCGAAATCAGGCACTCCCCCTGCCGACAACACTGCTGATCAGCCTGAGTGATTTTCTCCAGAGCTATTGGATTATTTTAGTCTTCCTGATTATTGGCCTAATCATAGGTATCCGTTTTTTCATCCAACAGCCCAAGGGGCAACGTCTATGGGATACCCTAAAACTTTCTATTCCCATTCTCAGTGATCTGAACATCAAGATCGCAGCAGCGACTCTAGGACGTACCATGTCAAGCCTGCTACAATCCGGGGTCCCCTTGATCACCTCGTTGCAGATTGTCAAAAATATCCTCAATAATGTCATGTTAGCCGATGTTATGGATCTGGCTTCCGAGGAGCTGGAAAAAGGGAAAAGCCTGTCCAGCGTCCTGCGCGGCAATAAGTACTTCACCCCCATGCTTGTCCAGATGATCGCGGTGGGTGAACAGAGCGGTTCGCTGGAAAAGATGCTTGAAAAGGCTGCTGAAAGCTATGAGAAAGAGGTGGAGACAAAGATTATGGCCATGACCTCAATGATCGAACCCATCATGATTCTGGTCATGGGCTTGGCAGTCAGCTTTATTGTCATCTCTATTTTACTGCCGATCTTTGAAATGAATCAGCTGATTAAATAACCGGTCAATGGTCAATGGTCAATGGCATGAGCCTGCTCAATCGCCTCTCTTTCACCATGCAAGATCCGGGATCCGGGATTTTCACTTCGGCACCACCCTTATCTCAAACAGCGAAGGCCATAATTTTCCGGTCACAAAAAGGCGGTCATTCAGCGAATCATACATAATCCCGTTGAGCACATCGGTTTTTCCCTTCCACACCCTCTGCACTCGAGCTGAAAGCTCACTCAGATCAAGCCAGCCAGAGACCACACCATCCTCCGGGCGAATGATCGCAATCCGGTCTGTCTGCCAGACATTAGCATAGATGGCCCCTCGGACATATTCCAGTTCATTCAGCCTGACAACCTCCCCCAGGTCATCCTGGACCAGGATGCGCCGTTTTTCTTCCAGGGTTTCTGGATCAAGAAAATACAGTGTGGCTGTGCCGTCACTGACAATCAGCTCTTGGCCGTTATGGGTGATTCCCCAGCCCTCACGCGGGTAGGGCCAGGACTTGATCACAGAAAACTTTTCCTTATCAAGCAGAAAGACCCGCCTGCTTTTCCAGGTCAGCTGATAAATGAGCCCCTGGAAGACCGTGATTCCTTCGGCAAAATATTGTCGCGTATAGTTCTGCTGCCGCTTCACCAATCCTGTTTTCAGATCCACCGAGCGTAAGGAAGAACGACCATAGAGCCCTGTTCCCTCGTAGACTCCCCCCTCATCCCAAACAAGACCCTGGGTGAACGCCTTGGGATCATGGGGGTATTGCCGAATCAGGGTATAGGTGTACTGATCTGGGCGGGGAATATGGGTTTCGCCACAGGCTGAATTTGCTCCAAACTGGAGCAGAAGAAAACTGAGAATACTTAAGAGGGCCCGCATGCTCATTGCCCCGGATGCCGCTTCAGCAGGGCCTTTATCCGCTTTTCAGTCTCTTGGCCAGAATCATGAAAAAACGTGAGCTGTTGCTTAAAATTCTGGAGAAACTGAGAGGTGATGATCAATTGAAAAAGGCAAAGAAAAAAAGAGAGCACTCCAGCAAAAAGAAGAAAATCCACTATGTTTTTCAAACGATGCACCGGCAGAACATGGATGCCGGTTATAAGGAGATAAACCAGGATATATGCATAGAGAAGCAATGCAATTCCACTGAGACTGGCCTTATACAAGGGCAGGAAGAGCGAAAGGAAGCGATAGTGCAAAAGATCAGTGCTGCGGATATCATGCATGGGTTGCGCAGAATAGAGCATCTGTTTACGCTGTACCTCAAGAATCCTCTTTCTGAAGAGGAGCCAATTTTCTTTATTCCTGGCACAAGAGGTGAGGAGGGCCTGAAGTCCTTCGCTGATCTGCTGCTTGAGCTGTTCAACCTCTTTTTGGGAAAGAATCCGCCATTGCACCGTGCTCTGCTGCGGACTTTTTTCGCCCTTCCCCCTCATCTTGGCAAATAATCTCAAGGCCCTCGGCAGGTTGAGATACAGGAGCAGGACAAGAACAGCAGCACAGGGGACGATCAAATCTATATCCAGGTAGGTACGGAGAATATAAGGCAGGATGAGTACCCCGGCTGCGAGAAAAGAGATGAGGAGGATTTTTCCGATAACCTTTGCTGTATATTTTGCTTTCAGAGTCCCTGT
>JBATKL010000379.1:0-1552 GCA_049669385.1 Candidatus Electrothrix sp.
GACTTAAGAGAAAGCACCGTGGCTATGTGGACACATTCTCCATCGATGAGGTGTTCGTCAGAATCAACGGCAAGCTTCCCAAAGCTCAGCCTCACTCATTTCGCACCCCCAGCTAAAAGACTTTCTGCAAGCATACCAGAAGGACTTGAACGGCAGCGGCCGACCACCTTCGAACTGCCGATTATGAGCAGCTCGGAGAGGGCCCAACCTGGGCAGTAAGTGGAAGAACGGTAAGGAGTTTTAGTGGCGCAGTGGTGTACAGTAACTGAAACCGAGCGCATGCCGAACCGGATTAAGGTCGGTTTCCGAACAGATTACTGGTAAGCCTAAGAATAGTAACAAGTTTTGGAAACCGAACGCCGAACCAGAGCCGAACAACTAACCATCTGATTTTTCTCATAAATTGGTAATTCGCCACCCACAGGTGCGCCAGGCGGCTATTCCGGGGTCAGTACAACTACCGGCAGACTGCGCCTGGTCCGGGATTGATACTTTGCCCATATCGGATTGATACCGGTAGCGATTTGCCACAGGCGCTCCCTCTCGGTGCCGCTAGCCAGGCTGGCCCTGACAGGAAACCTGTCGCGCCCCACGCGCACGCTAGCATGCGGGTTCTCCTTGAGATTTTTCCACCATTGGGGATCCCGTCTCGCCGCGCCGTCAGACCCCACCACCACAAAATTGCCGCCGTCCTTGAAATACACCAGCGGTGTGGTGCGAGGCAGCCCCGACTTGCGGCCGGTTACGGATAACAGCAGGGCGCGTTGCCCCAGAATCGGTGGCCCTATCCATTTCCCGACACGACCGTCGCTGACTTCATACAGTTTGGCATGGGCTTGAAAAACGGCTTTGAGTGCCCGGGCACGCAAAAGGCGAAGACGGGAAGCCATTAAATCAATCTCGACGATCTGGGAGAAATATTGTTCGTGTTTGTCATGCTTTGTATCACTTTTATCCTGTTCATGGCGAATTGCAACTTCAAGCTGCCACTGGCAACTGAAATAGATCGCGACAATGCTTCTTCCACCGGTAGTCGTTGAGAGCAGCGATCCTTCCGTTGTCGGAATCAACTGGCGTCGCGCCATCACGACCAGAATGGCACCGATACTCGTTGTAATAGCGCTGGTAATTCTGGAGCTTGTTCTCCAGGTCTGATGCGGTCCAGAACAAGGTCTGATCCAACAGCTCTCGCCGGACACTGTCGATCAAGCGCTCCACAACCGGATGAGACATTGGCTCATCTGGCAACGACTTTATTTCCTCTATTTCAAGTACTCGGAGGTTAGCTTTCCATCGATGATATTGAAACAACGGATCATTTGATGGTCCCTTTGGCCCTGGCCTCCTCCTGGTGAATAGAGCAGACGATACTTTCGTTACTAGCTTCACCGGGTTTAATCAGCTCAGCCAGGGTGGTGAGCAAGTAAAAAAGTAGGTAAATAACATCTCTCATGCTGTCCGAGAGTAATATCCGTCGTTGAAAGCGGCAATAGCTAATCTTCAGATATCATTGATGAATTAGTATTTCCACCGATTCCCTCCAGATATCATC
>JBATKL010000380.1:0-2016 GCA_049669385.1 Candidatus Electrothrix sp.
GAATAAAGTCAACACCATCAAGCATTGGATCTGTGAAACCGGCAGCAGTGATCCTGTATTTTTTTCGTAAAGCAACAAGTTGTCGTCGTACTCGGGGATCACGATCAAGAAACGAATACGCCAAGACCAACACATGTTTTTTTTCAGTCTTCAACGGCATCAAGGACTCCAGAGATAATATGATCCAACGCTGCATCGCTCAGGTTTGGTGACATGGGCAAACTCAAAACATGCTCAGAGCTTATTTCAGATACCGGCAAATCACCCTTCTCGTACCCCAGCCCTTTATAAACAGGCTGCAAGTGAAGACTTCGTCCGTAATAGACAGCAGAAGGGATATTACTCGCCTGTAAAGCACCCTGCGTAATCACTCTATCATTCTGATAATAAAGGGTATATTGAGCCCAAGCAGACTGCGCAAAATCCGGCACAAAAGGAACAGTCAACGCTGCACATCCTTTTAATATTTCGCTGTATTTTTCCGCAACCCTCTGGCGTCCAGCAACCTCCTGCGAAAATACACCGAACTTGGCCAACAGAAAGGCCGCCTGTACAGTATGCAATCTGGCATTCAAGCCTACTCTGACATTATCGTACTTATCTTTCCCTTTTCCATGAACACGAATTGAACGAATCTCATCTGCCAATCCCTGATCGTTCGTCATGACAGCGCCGCCATCTCCATAACATCCCAAGGGCTTTGCCGGAAAAAAGCTTGTCGCTGCTGCGTGGCCAAAGCTCCCGGACTTATGATTCTTGTACACTCCGCCTAACCCTTGGGCCGCATCCTCAAGAACAAATAATTTATTTTGTTCTGCTATCTTCATTATAGGATCATAATCAGCAGGCAGGCCGAATAAATCAACAGGTATGACAGCCTTGGGCTGCAAGGCCTCACACCCGGTAAACCGAGGTAAGGGATAAATCGTCGGATCATTTGCTTTAACAGCTTGCACAGCTAAGGCGAGTTTATCAGGGTCAATATTATACGTCCGGGGATCAATATCGACAAAGACCGGCGTTGCTCCCAGCAGAGAGATCACCTCAGAAGTGGCTATAAAGGTAAAAGGAGTTGTAAATACCGCATCGCCCGGCCCGACCCCCCAAGCCATCAGGACTGCAAGCAGAGCATCTGTACCGCTTGCAACGCCGATAGCGTTTTCTACTCCGACATAGTCGGACAATACCCCTTCAAGCTCCTGCACCTCCGGCCCTAAAATATACTTTCCGTGCTTCAGAACGGTAAAAATCCCTTTTTCCAGCTGAGGTCGTAATGCATCCTGCTGACCGGCAAGATCAACGAAAGGTATCTGGGTATTTTTATCCTGACAGCCCAGCCAAGCCATGGCCTCAAGGGCTGTCTTGCTTTCAATCAGCCCCAGAGTGTCAAAAGAGGGATCATCAGTAACGATAATCTTCTCACCATGTAACTGGTCGGCAGCCAAAGCGATCTGCGCACCTTCCAGATCCCTTGCCTTTGCTATCAGCTCATTCTGCCGAAACCCCAAATTGCTCAGTATTGATACCCTGTTTAATAAAGCAGTAAAAAGCTCTTGGAAAGTACGGACTCCCTCCTGCTGACTTCCACCGTTCTCTTCTATTGTACGCAGAAAAATATATTGTATAGATGGGAGAGAACCTGCTGAAATCCAACAGGACACATCCTGTTTATCAAGATCCAGCAACCTTTTGATATCCTCATTCTTCTCACTATCCACCAATAAAGCAACAATGGAACTCACATCAAAAACAACATGCTTCATGATAAGTACCTTGTCTCCAAATGCTCGTACCAAGCATCCTTATCTTTATCTCTCATTTGCAATCAGCCCCCTCTTGACAGACTGAAACCACCCCATTTTTCAAAATATACTTTTCACCAGTATACGGACAAACATCTTCTCCGTCCCCTTGCAGCGGAAGTCCCAGTTTTTCCCCGTAATTGCTCATCCATCCGGTATGTTTGGCCGGATTACCTGTCATCAAGGCAAATGCCGGGACATCATGAGTTACAAC
>JBATKL010000381.1:0-11604 GCA_049669385.1 Candidatus Electrothrix sp.
TAGATGTCCTCAGCCACAACCATTGGCCGCTGCGGATCAGTAAAGATGTTTAGCTGCTCAAGCAGGAGCGGGAAGAGTATATCTCCCTGGATATCCGAGAACACGGTAATGCCTGCGTACTTGGCGATCATAACAGAGCCGATCATGGCTTCCATCATCAAATCATCACACATCTCACAGGGAAAGGCAATGGTCGGAAAACCAAGGGGCTTGAACTTCTCCTTAACCGCAGCGCGACGGGCCACGACATTATCTTCAAAGGCTCCCTTAAGAGTCCGAGCACCGGTGTCGATGACCATATCCTTGACTCCAGCGGCAAGCAGCTTATCAGCCGTCTCCACCAGATCATCAAGATTTTTGCCCTTCACACCGATCGCACAACCGGTTGCCTTGGCAAGGTCGGCAAAGGCCTCAACGTTTTCGCCAGTGGCACCGTAGAGCAACGGCTTATTTGCACCACAGGCCTCAGCTCCAGCCTTGAGGCTCTCCACATTATCACTCATCAGAATGATAGCCTGCTGAGGAGCACCTTCCATAACCTTCTTGGCCATATCAGCCAGAGAAGCACCACCGTTGTCTTTGATAGCGACCAAATTATTGCGCATCATCACCCCGACACGCTCGTACACAAAATCGTTGGCCCGCTTAATCTTGCCGTCAATCGAGGCGGCATCCTCGTCCGTCGCAATCAGGACAGCCAAGCCGGTCTGGTTCTCAAACCGCTTCTCATGCCGGAACTGGCAGGTTTCACCACCTGCGGTGAACTGCGCATCACCGGCACCAATTTTGATGGTACGAATCGGAGGAGCTGAAGCCTCGCCGATGGTAGCCTTTGCCTCATCACTTACATAAGGACATGCTTCTATTTCGGCCTGCCCGGCAGCCACTTTCATGGCAAAGGCGAGACAGGTAGGTATGTCGCACTCGCCACAATTCTTCTTGGGCAGCATCTTGAGTATCTGTATACCGGTTAACGCCATTATCTATCCTCCCATGCAGCAGCCGTTTTTCAATGGATTCGCCCGGCGGCTGTTCGTTTGTTCTCTGAGTACCTGTTATATCTTGGGCGCAGCCGGCAGATTTTTTGCCGGATGCGGTGCTCTCTTCTTTATCTCGAATCAGTGCTGATCAGCATTGATTAACCCATGGCTGCTTCCATTTCCAGAGCAGGATGACCTTTTTCCTTCAGGAAGGCAAGAATCTCTTCCTCTGTGGTGCCCTGCTCTTCTGTGGCGATCATGTCGTAAAGCTCCGGCATGCCCTCAAACTCACATAAGGCTTTGAGTTTCTCGCTGATCTCATCCTTGAGTATTTTCGGCATCCAGACCATTCGCTTAACGCCGCCTTCAGCCTTGAACAGTTTTTTACTGGACATGTAATGCTTAGACACACCCATAAACCCCGGAGTCTGCATACCGCCGCCAGCCATACCGGCCAGAGTGGTAAACTTCATCCCGGAAGGGGTCATACCCATGTAATCACGATTAACCACCATGATACCGTTACATTGCGGCAACATGGCTGCAATAGCCTCAAAGCAGCCGCAGGCGGTCATGGGATTATTCATCAAAGAATAGCAACTGACCTCAGGCACTGCTCCTCGGGAAGCCTGGCTGACAAACTCGTTGATACCGGTGAAATAGCCGTTATCTGGATCCGTACATTCGCCCTTATCAATGGGCTGGTTCGGACCGGTGGGATTGATCTGAAAGGAGGCCTTGCCGTCCAACCAGTTATAGGCACCACACATACCGATACGCTCCGGTGTGATCACACAAACATGGCTGGGAGCAAAAGACTGACACAAGGTACAGGAGTAAAATACATCCTCGGTCTCATCCGTCATGGAACCGAGGCGCAGGTCACGCTCTTCATACACCTGCTTGGCGATCTCCATAACCTCTTCTACCTTATCCTGCACCGTGTAGATTTTCACCTGCACCTTGTCCAAAATCGCACCGAATTCCTGATGCAACTTACCGTGCAGAACGGTACCGAGATGTTTGAAGGAAAAGCCTTTTTCCACGGCACCCTTACCGATACGAACCCACATGATGTTTCGCTGACCGATATGCATGATGCCCTGGACATAGTTCATCAGATGATGAAACTGACGCTCCAGGATAGGCTCGAAATCCGACTGCATTTCGCGACCAGCAACCTCGACCAGAATACCGATGGGCAGGTTCTGCCCTAATTCGATGTCGGAAATATCCGGTCCTTCCAGAGTCACCAGACCGTCTTCAATCTCGTCCATGTCCTTGGAGATCAAGACCTCCACGCCGGTGGTTCGACCACCACCGCATTCCATAAATAGGTCATCCTTACGGATACGCTCGCCCTCAAAGGCTGGGCCAAAGGACATGGGAATATCAATTTTGGCGATATTGACCTTCAGGCCACGCACCTCAATCGCCTTCTGGACGATTTCGTCATGGGGTATATCGGAGACCACATGCTCATAGGTACAAATACCTGTGGGCAGAATCTCAGGAATAGCATAATCAGAGATCGTCGGGAAACCCCAGTTGATAGCACCGGCAGCATTGGCATACCACTCGTCGCTGACCTGACCGAAAGGCATAACAAAGGCGTAGGTTCGGTCTTTGTTATAAATGAGATTAGCTCTGGAGTCGCCCGGCTTCACACCGCCGAAGGCCATAGCTACACGACAGGCAAAACCGATGGAAAAGACAACTGAGGTGTAGCGCTTGCCAAAGGGCACCAGACGGGTATTCCAACCAACCTGCACGCCATTTTTCACGAGCATATCCGGCATATAATTTCCATCGGAATCAGTATGCATGAAGATGTAGAGATTTTTCTCCTGCAATTCCAAAGCAATTTTGGAGGCAACCTCAGGATCTGCCGGAGAGCCAACAATGGCGGCAAAGCCCGGAGCAGTGCCGTCAACAAACTCGACACCACGTTTCCGGAAAATAACATCGTCTGCCGCGCCCAACCAAATATTACTTGCGGTGGGATCTTCGGTCTTGGTGTAGTAATCCGGTGTATTCAGGTACTCAATTGCCTCGTACATTTCCTCGGCAAAATAGGTAGCCATTCCGGCATCCAAGGCAGGTGCCAGGTAGGGCAACCAAATATCCTCGGAAACAACAGCTGGCAGGAGCTTACGACACTCCTGGAAAATTTCTTTCATATCGCCGAGTTTTTCCACCTTTGCTCCAAGCATGGAATAAATAATCGGCAGGTAGTATGCAGTATTGGGAAAGGAAACTTCCTGTTCGGGGCCGTACTTCTTTAAGGCCTCCTCGTAGGACGCTTCAGCCATATCCACGATTTTTTGGGCACCGCGAATCGCTGCGGAGCAAATGATCTTCGACATTGAGACAACTCCCTTATGGTAGAGACGGTTCAGAGTTCAGGTTCAAGACTTGGGCCTTGCATTACGTAATTATTTAACTACGTAAAACAAGTGGGCAATCTTCCATTAACCGATCAGACCGTTAATGAGCGCCTTGGTCATATTGACCGCCTTGGGATGGCGCATAATCAGGACTTCACCACCGGCCATAAGCATACAGGATGCGGTGATCGCCTCCATCATAATGCCGCGACTTTCCTGATCACCCAGCAGTTCATCTGTGGGCAGCCCAGCCTCTTTGGCCTTCCAAACCTCACGTCCGAGGTTACAGATAATCGGCACCTGGAGTTTTTCATCTTTCTGGGTCAATGCTGCGATGCGAATACGCTCCATAACCGAATAGGTATACTCTATACCGTAGCCCAGCGCACCGACTGACGGATCCATCATCACGGTATCAAGGGGCACACCGAGGTTTTCCAGGAGAATATTCAACTGTTTTGCCAAGTTGACATCAATGGGCGAGGCCGCGACCATAGGATGCTGAAAAGCCATTGCTGTTGCGCCGATAGCGCGATAGTTGGCATCTTCCAAGGGGGCCAAACAAACTTTTTTGTCACCGATCAGCGAGGTAACCTCACGCAGGGTTTCCGTATCCTTCTCGGAGTTACCACAACCCCAAATGATGATTGGTACATTAACAGCCTCAATCACAGCTGCCGCATCCTTTGCCGCATCTGCTGCCGAACGATTTTCCCCGTTGGGATCTGTGCCGTTGAGCCAGATATTCAGGGCATCAGCCTTGTACACATCAACGCATTTTTTCGCCCAATCCACCGGGCTGTCCATAACATCGTCAAAGTATTGAGTCAGGGTCTCAGGCCAGTTATCAGGACGGACATCCATGATCTCCATAGCGATAAGCGGCTTGTTCCCCATCTCACCTTCAAAGAGATGGAAGGGCAGAGAAGTGGCACCACCCACGGTCACGGCGTTATCACCGTTACCCATGGTCACTTCGCGAATCGCACCGGAATACGCCACCTTGTAGCTGGATGCGGGTACCTTGGTCACGCGCTCGGCAAAAGGTGTTTCTTCAGCAGTGGACAGGGTCGGAGCATCCAAGTCAGAGGGTGCGGCAGCCGGAGCAGCTTGTTCAGCGGCCTTCTTTTCCGCTTCTGCTTTGGCAGCAGCCTCTGCGGCAGCTTTCTGCTCTGCTTCAGCCTTTGCTTTTGCTTTTGCTTCCACCTCTGCCTGAGCAGCAGCTTCAGCTTTTACCTTGGCCTCAGCCTCTGCTTTAGCCTTCGCTTCTACCTCGGCCTTGGCAGCGGCTTCTGCCTTAGCTTCGACCTTTGCCTTAGCTTCCGCCTCGGCTTTGTCAGCTGCCGCTTTGACTGCGGCATCGTCTGTTTTTTCTTCAACCGCAGGTGCAGCCAGAGCGGTAGGTGCAGATACAGGTGCAGGAGTTGCTCCGGCAGGTTGTTGTGTCAGCCCCTCTGGCTCTTTATTCAGTACCGATGCCGCATCAACAAAATTCATCAATGCATCAAACTGATCATCGCTCAGGCCGTAGGCCTTTTTCAAGGCATTCAGGCCCTGATTGACTGACTCCAACGCCTCACGGCGTCCTTTTTCATTCATCGCATGTTCTCCTGCATCATCTGGTGTCAATGTACATGTGCAATGTCCAATAACAGCAGTTTTACTTGTCGGTTCACCGGACTGAGCAGCCTGACCGGCAAAAGCGGCAGCTTGGGTCCGGGCGGCGGCTATAATTTTTTCAGCTTCGGCCTTGGCTTGTTCCAGAACATCAGCAGCAGCGCCTTGGTCAGCAGCAGTTCTTACCTCTATGGTTTCTCTGACGGTTTCTCTTGCCGCAACAGTTGTCTCAAGTACGGTTACATCAGGTACGCTTGCTGCATCATCATCAAAGGTCGGACGCGGCAGTAGGCCAGCTCTCTCACAAATCTCAGGAACCGCCTCTTCCCACTCAATGGCCATGACATGAACACCGGCCACACCGGGAATTTCTTTGACCTGATTGATAATATCAACACAGATATTAATTCCTTCCTGTTTTTTATCCTTTGCCCCCTGCATCCGCTTGATAACCTCATCGGTTACATCCATGCCCGGCACAAATTTCTTCATGTAGCGTGCCATCCCCACCGACTTGGGCGGAGTAACGCCAGCAAGAATATAGGCCTTTTCATGCAGGCCCAGCTCGCAGGCCTTTTTCATGAACTCGGCAAAGCGATCCAGGTTGTAAATTATCTGCGTCTGGATAAAGTCAGCGCCGTTGGCAATCTTTTTTCCCATCCGTACCGCTCGAAACTCATGGGGGTAGGCAAAGGGATTGGCAGCAGCACCAAGGAACATATCTGTTGTTTTCCCCTTGATTTCCTCGCCGCACTGAAATTTTTTCCCGTCCCGCATATCCCGGATCATCCCCAACAGCTGGATCGAATCCATATCAAATACGCCTTTTGAACCGGGATGATTACCGAATTTCTGATGATCGCCGGTCAGGCAGAGCAAGTTTTTCAATCCCAGTGCAGATGCAGCCAACAAATCCGACTGCATACCGATCCGGTTTCTGTCCCGACAGGTCATCTGAATAACCGGTTCCACGCCTTCGGCATGGGCCAGCAACCCGGCACCGATGGACGACATCCGGACTATCGCGGTTTGACAATCCGTGATATTAACCGCATCCACATTACCTTTCAGGATTCTCGCCTTCTCTCTGACCACATCAGGGTCACTGTTCTTCGGCGGCCCCAGCTCACCGGTCACGGCAAATGCGCCGCTCCTGAGCACCCGCTCCAAATTGCTCCCCGATTTCATCAATCCTCCTTATACCTAATCCGCCCTGCGGGCAGAAATTTGTTCTGCAGAACTCAATGCATTCATTTTTGAGTCGTGGAGAGGCGAATCCCAGTGTTCGCCCAGACAGGGCAGACACGGGGGTCTGCCCCTACCCCATCAATGCTTCGGCTCAACCGCCGCAACCGGCACCGGTAATACCCTTGCCTGCTTCCAAGTCCCGACGCATGGCCATATCCATGAGTACGCGCTCCTTCTTCTTATTGATACCCAAGGCCTCGCGTTTTCCATCAATAGCCGCAATCATAGCTTTGGCAATATTTTGAGGCGTGCTTTCAACACCCCAACAGGCCCCGAACTCCTCTTTGATATCCTTCAAGAGATACTCTGAGAACTTTTTGGCCCCGTTGATGGGCAGATCCTGGAAGATGACGTGGGCACCACTGGCAACAAAATACTGACCAATGGCAACCGCTTTTTCACTCATCCACAGGGGTGCAGATCCCACCGCAGGCAGATCAGCAATATCATCACCCAATCCTCCCTCTTTGACCATAGCGGTCAAGGCGATAAGAAGGCGGGAGTTATCAACACAGGAACCGACATGAAGAACCGGCGGCATACCCACGGTTTCGCAGACCTCGCGCAGCCCATCTCCGGCATACTCAGTGGCTGCTTCCGGGCGCATCAATCCCCGACGGCCAAGGGCCTGGGCCGCACAACCGGTGGCCAGCACCAGCACGTTGTTTTTGATCAACTCTTTGGCGATCTCAAAATGGACATCATCAGAGTGCTTATAATGCTCACAACCAACCAGAGCACCTACACCGCGAATACGACCGTTGATGATATTATCATTCAGCGGACGGTAGGACTGACGAAAACGACCACCGAGCATGTAATTGATGGTCTCATGCGAGAAACCGACAACCACATCGAATTTCTCGTCTTTCGGGATATAACACGCACCCCGTTTCTTAAAGTTGCCAACGGCACGGGTCAAAATCGTCTTGGCCGAGTTGTAGGCGTCATGCTCATCAAACTGAATATGAACACCGTCCGGCATCTTGGCCCGGTAGTTGGTGGTGATAATATCGGTATGCTTGTCTTTCACGACCTGGGCCAGCGACTGCATGACGCACTGGACGTCCACCACCATGGCCTCGACCGCACCAGTAGCCAAAACCATTTCCTGCTGGATAAAAGAGCCTGCCACCGGAATACCACGACGCATCAGGATTTCGTTTCCAGTACAGCAGACACCGGCCAGGTTGATTCCCTTGGCACCGACTTTTTTGGCCAGAGCGAGTATTTCCTCGTCCTCAGCTGCCAGACAAAGGGACTCAGCCAACAGCGGCTCATGACCATGCACGGTCACATTGACCATATCTTCCCTGAGCACGCCAAGATCGATAATAGCTCGCTTGGGTACCGGCGTACCAAACATAATATCGGTCAGCTCGGTGGACAGCATGGAAGCCCCCCAACCGTCTGCCAAAGCGCAACGACTGGCCTGTTTTGTGATGTTACGATACTCCTGATCCACACCCATATGGGTACGGTGCATCATTTCCACAACTTCGCGATCAATACCGCGTGGCTCAACACCTTGCTCTTTCCAAATTTTCTGCTGCTTTTCTGGAGCCCGCTTCAGCATGGTCAGAGGAGTACTATCCTGGCTGCCAAACTCTGCCAAAGCTCGTTCACCCAGTTCAAGAGCGATCTCGTTCTTATCTCGGTTTTCGGTTGCAATGCCGAAGAGCTGAGCCATGTCATGCAGTTTGGCTACATCCTTTATTTCATGCGGGGTTTCCCCTTTTGCTGTGGCAATAAAACCACGCACCATTTCCCGAGCATGATCAGTGTGGGCCGCTGTTCCCGCCGCAACAACACGGGCAAAATTTCGAGCCGCAACCGTATCCGCCGTGGCTCCGCAGATGCCGACCATAGATTCAACGCCGTCAATGATCTGACAGGGACCCATATTGCAGTTACGGCAGCAGGTACCTCCTGAACCGAACAGGCAGGCGGACATCCCCCGATCCTCAATACGGTCATAGGCGGTACGCACCTGCTTGGCAAGATCCTGATTCAGCAGGTCGCGTGTTGAGCTGGTGGTTATATCGTTGCAGCTTTCGCAGCGATTAGGCTTAGCCATAGTACGGTCTCCTCAAAAAACAGAAATCTGAGAGCAGGCACCCCCGATACTATCGAAGCCGCCTGTTTCCATATCCTTAAAAATTATCTTGTAACGCTCTTACGCCAATCCGGCAAACTGTCTGGCAGCCTGCACGGTGTTTTTCATCAGCATGGTGATGGTCATCGGGCCAACACCGCCGGGTACCGGCGTGATGGCGGCAGCCTTTTCTTTGACTGACTCGAAATCCACATCACCGGCCAACTTGGCCTTACCGGACTCGGTCACTCCGATACGATTCACGCCGACATCAATAACAACCACGCCTTCTTTTACCTGATCCGCCGTAATCATATTGGCAACACCGGCAGCAACGATCAGGATATCAGCTCGTTTAGTATGAAAGTCCATATCCTTGGTCCGGGTGTGACAGAGCGTAACCGTGGCATTACCTCCGGCCCGCTTCTGAAGCATCAGGTTGGCCACCGGTTTACCGACAATATTGGACCGCCCGACAACCACCACCTCAGCTCCAGAGGTTTCCACCCCGGAACGCTCGAGCAATTCCAGGACCCCGTGCGGTGTACAAGGCAGGAAGCATTTCTCGCCTAGCACCATCCGTCCCACATTCACCGGATGGAACCCGTCCACATCTTTATCTGGATTAATGGTATTGAGAATCTTTGCCTCATCAATATGCTTTGGCAAGGGTAACTGTACCAAAATACCATGAATCTTATCGTCGTTATTATATTTTTCCACCAGATCCAGCAAATCTTCCTCGCTGGTCTCGATATCCAGGGTAACCTGCTCGGAATGAATCCCCAGAGCGTGCGCTGTTTTATTTTTGGCGGCCACATAGGACTGAGAAGCGGGATCTTCTCCCACGAGAATAGTAACCAAACCCGGAACCACCTTACCGGCCAGCTCGGCAACTTCTTTCTTCAGTTCTTCCCTTATCGCCTTTGCAGTTTCAGTTCCGCTGATGATTTTCGCGCTCATGGCTGCTCCTTAAAAGAGACCGTATGTGGCCATTTTCACTACCCACATACAGCAAACCGGCAAACAAGAGGCAGCCGGTTTATTGATTGTTTGATATTAACTCCTTTTGAAAACAAAAGGCTATTCTATTCTTTTTTAGTTTCTTTTTCAAGGTGAATTTCATTTTCGTAAGAAACGACTCACAGTTTTGTGTTGCCTATTATGGGGCTCTTTACCAAACAGAACTCTTCCCAAATAATTCAATATCACTCAAAATATAAATAATTCTTCTTCGCAATATCACACATTGTGACACCGGTTCAACCTTCCAATCCCGTCATTCTTTTTCCCACTCCAACCCCATCGCGATTACGCACCTGACCTCCCCCTAGGGCCAAGCAAAAAAGCATTTGACTTTCAGGACGTTGTCCTGTAAATCTTGACAAAGAACTCTTCATGGAAGATAAAGAAAGATAGCCAAAGAAGATACCGTAATCTGCCCCAAGAGGCAGATTTTACATTTTTGCGTTTTTTTAACGGAGCAACAATAAACCGACCACAGAATAAGAGCAGGAACGAAAAGCTATATATGACAACACAAGCACCACAACCTACGAAAACCACAAAAAAACTGCTCATGCTCGGAGACTCCTTGGTCGAATGGGGGGACTGGGAGAGCCTGCTCCCGGAGATACAGGTCATTAATCGCGGTATTGCCGGGGAACACACCGAAGAACTGTCAGCCCGGCTCGTCAGCGAGATTGACGCGGTTCTTGACGCCGGTACGGAACCGGATTATATCCTACTTATGACAGGAACCAATAATCTGCTCATGGGCAGCCCCTATTTTCCTGCCATCCTGGGAAGCATGCTGCCGAGACTGGTCGACCTCTGCCCGAACAGCATCATTACCCTGAATTCACTCATGCCCATGCAGATACAGGGCATGGTTCAGGAGTCCATCACTGCTGCGAATAACGAACTACTTGATACGGCACAACAAAGCGGGTGTCATTTTCTCGACATGACCGATCCCTTTACCGAGCAATGCCTGCCTGTGACCAAACCCTGTTTTCTCAACGACGGGGTGCATCTGGCCACCCGTGGCTATCAGGTCTGGGCCGGAGCTATAAAAAAACATCTTGATACACTGTAGGAGAATGGAGGAGAATCATCTATTGGAGCGTGAACCTCCTCAGCAAATCGCGAAGTAGAAGTAGAAGTAGAAAAATAAAAACAAAGCATTACTAAGGGTTGTTTCTTGCCGCAACATCATGCAAAGCAGGCAGACAAGCGAGACAGGAGCAATAAAAACTAACGTTACTTTTTTTGTGAGGTTTAAACGATGAAGAACGGAAAAGCATTGCACAAAATCATTGGGTGCGGGGTGGTTATGCTCGCCGTGTTCGTCTTTGCGGGCACAGGGCACAGTCGCTCACCCTGCAATACGTGTCAATCATGCGAGCAGTCACGGTACTCGCCTCCGCCTGCGGTTAAGGAATATGCGGAACTGGAGTACCGCGATGGTTATCCTGGGCCCCGGCTCTACAAACGTCAGCAGGTGGAAAAGCTCCAATGCATGCTGAAAGCTTTGGGATACTGCTCCGGCTCCATTGACGGCTGGTACGGTGATTCAACGTCCAGAGCGGTTATGCTCTTCCTGGCTGACAACTTCCAGGAGATCGGTTACGGCAAAAAGCTGACCGTGGAGCAGTGGGACTATCTTGTCAACTGGGCCGGTGCTCGTTGCACCGAGTATGACAAGCAGAAGGAAACCTACCGGTACCAATACAGAGCTCCTGAATACCCGTCACAACCATATTATCAGTATAACTATTGATGTCAATTAATGATGTCGATTAAGTAGAGGGCATACCGCACCGTTTGGTCGGTATGCCCTGCCCTGCCCTCCTTCCCTTTGCTCATTCCCGCAGCGTCTTTCCTGGCTGGACAGCAATCAATTGTACCGTACCAATTGCACAGCCCTGCCCGGTGAGTTATTTCCATTGGCGGGGGTTGGTAGGGGCACGGCGTGCCGTGCCCTGACTGAGCATGAAGCAGCCCCGCACAGGGTGTTACCCTGCGCTGGATAAATATAGCCCCTTTGGGGCAAAAGGGCGCAGCCCGCATGTCCTGAAGGGACAATATATATCAGCCCGGTGCAACGCGCCGGGTAAACAGGAACGGAGGAACAGGCGATGGGGTATGAAGAGGCGTTGCGAAAGATTGAGATGGCAAAAAAGGCAGGGACAACGAGACTTAATCTTATTGGAAAAGAATTGACCGAGCTGCCCCCTGAACTCTTTGAGCTGAAAAACCTGACTCATCTTAATCT